>JAOUJM010000213.1 GCA_029883265.1 Gammaproteobacteria bacterium | reverse complement strand
CTAGTCGTGACAATTTAACTGCAAATATCCAAATCAATCCCGTGGGTCGATTGAGAATTTGTACCGATGATGTTCCCGGCTACTTAGCTGATGGCAATTGTTAAAATCAATAGCTGCTTGAAATAAAAGCGCTTCTCAAATTTTCAACCTTATAAATCATGAATTGTGGACGATAACAACATATTGGGGTTTTATGGATTGAGTTTTTGAACTCAATCTAAAGGTTGTATAGGGTTCATCATGATTTCCCAGCCTAATCAACAGACAGGCTTTACCATCATAGAGTTTGTGATAGCAGGTGCCATCACCTTATTGGTGTTAAATGGTTTAATGGCCATTTTTGCCGGTACTATTCGCACCAATGCAGACTCTATTCGTATTACTCGTATGACTCAGGAATTACGCACCGTGCTTGATGTCATGACGCGAGAGATACGTCGCGCTGGCTATTACACAACCGCTGGACCAGACACCAGCAACCCTCATGGCATAAACCAGATAAATGATGCTGGCAGCATCAGTGGTAATGGTGATTGCATTCTTTATAGTTATGATGCGATCAATGGCCAAAACAACCGCGGTTTTCGTCTACGCAATGGTGCGATTGAATGGAGTCAAGACGATACCAGTTGCACCGGTGGCAATAATTGGCAAGCGCTTACAGAGCCGAGCGTGGTAACGGTAACAAGTTTAGTTTTTTCTGATAATTCCACTTGCACCAATCTTACTGCCAACAATGACTGCAATCCCTGCAATGTTCCACCCAAGCCCAATACGTTTCAATTGTGGGCCACTGGCGACCAAATACTTCATGTCCGCCAAATCGACATCGTGATGGTGGGCCAGCTAACCAATGACGCAAATTTTAATTTGAATTTACAAGACTCGATACGTGTGCGAAACAATGATCTAGGTGTCGCAACAGATACCACACCAGCTCAGTGTGGCCAACGTTTGCCTTTATAGTGAGAAGCTAAGATGTTTCAGTCAAATTATCGAATGAATGAAAAAGGCAGTGTCACATTGATAATGACTGTTTTGATTTTGTTTTCTTTGAGTCTAATCTCCGTATTCTCTGCTCGAATTGGCGTGATTGAACACCGCATTACAGCCAATCACTATCGCGCTAAACAAGCGTATGAAGCCGCCCAAGCCGGTATTGCTGCAAGTTTAACGCAAATCGATCGCAATCAAATTCAAACCGCGATTGACGGTGGCGGCAGCGCGACTAATTGCGGGAAAGCCGATGGTCTCAGCGGATCGTTAACCCAACAACACAACAATGAGTTGCTTAGCACCTATGCAATTACTTGTACCGCTATCGGTGCAGGTGATCCGCTTAAACAAATTCAACTATCGGTTAGTTCCAGTGCAAGTGGCAGCAACTCATCACAGAATTTTCAACAAGTCATCGAGTTTCAACCGATTCTTGCAAATGTTCCACCCGCTGCGTTAACGGCTCGCACCACAATTGATGGATTAGATCTGATTGCAAACAATAGCAATCCAACTGATCATGTCGCCATTTGGGCTGGAGATGTTATCAGCAATAAAAGCACTATCATAACTGACAATCCCAATGGCGTTGCAGAATCAGATTCCAGTCTTTTGAATCTCAATAGCAGTGATTTTTTTGCTAATTTTTTCGGCTCAAGTATGACATCGGTAAAAGCTCGCGCGACTGTTGTAAAATGTAACGGACCAGGTGGTGGAACCTGCAGAGATACTTCATCACAAATAACAGCACTTGCGGGTGATCGCGGAGATATTGTTTGGTTAACTTCGCGTCTTCATTTAAAAGGGCCAATCACTATCGGCAGTGAGTCCAAACCTGTCATTCTTATCATCGACAACCCAGCTAATAATAAATTTGAGCTTAATGATGCACAAGTATTTATTCACGGCGCCGTCTATGTGAACGGTAATTGGGATAACAAAAATGGAACGGGTACGATTTATGGTTTGGTCATTGTTAATGGATCATTTTCCAAAGGGGGCGGTTTAACGATTGACTATACTGCCAAAAACACAGTAACAAATATCGAAGCGATTGGCGCTTATTATCAAATCGCTGGTACATGGCGAGATTTTTAAGTTGAGGTGACACATATGAAAAAACAAAACACACAAGGGTTTACTCTAGTCGAAATTCTAATTGCATTAGTATTGCTTAGCGTGGTTGCTGTTGGCTTCACTCGCTTCCAATCAAGCAATTTGAGTGATTCGGTTATTTCCAATCAACGCACACAGGCTAGTACGATTGCGCAGCAACAACTAGAGCAACTGCGTTCACTAGCATCATCACAAGGCACAGCGAATTTCATTGATAATCTCGATACTGAATCACCTGACAATCAATTTGTCGCGCAAAATACGGTTTATACTCGAACCTGGCAGATTGAAGAACTACCTGCAAATGATGTTGGTGTTCATATCACAGTTGCATGGCCTGACCATAGCGGTAGCGTCACTGAAGACACAACGTTGAAATTGTCGTCGGTTATTTCAGGTCTTGTCGCCGAATCAGCAACCGCCATTAGTGGACCGATTGCTTTAAAACCAATGATTCCTGTGAATCCATGCAATATTGATGGTCACGGTCATATGAACAATAACAGACACTTCCATGATGGTGTTGAATGCGAGGGGCATCGTCGCTGCATGAACTAATTCGGCAGAGTGTTTGCTATACACGTTGGCACAAACAGTTTGGGATTTTAGCTTTGAAAAAATTGAGTGGGTTTACTTTAATTGAAATTCTGATTGCACTGGCAATTTTAACAGTAGCGTTAGTATCAGTGGCCAAATTTCAGTCCAGTGGTATTAAAGAAAATGTGGTATCGCAACAGCGGTCCCTGGCAACATTCTTGGCTGAAAGCAAGTTAGAGGAATTACATAACACCAATTTTGCGATAATTACCAATGGTAGTGATGTAAAAGTTGATGATCCCAATAATCCCAAAGTCACCTATACGCGCCAATGGACCGTGACTTCGACCACGGCGGACACTAAAACAGTCGCTATTACGATTAGCTGGAATGATAACGAAGGCAATCCTTCCAATCTCGATCTGTCGACGACTATTTTAGATCGTGCTTCCGCGAACGGTGGTGGTGGTCTGAAATTGAAACCGCCACCAGGCACGGCGTTACCTCCACCGCCGGCACCTCCAGCGACACCACCTGTCATTATTCCTCCTCCAGCACCGCCAGTCACTCCTGCGCCAAAAACACCAAACCCAACGCCGACCCCAACGCCTGCACCTGCAACAACAACTGACATTACCTGCTCATGCACCGGTACAAGCTCGTCAGGCAGTGGACATAAACAGTCTGGTTCGACACTTACGGCTGCCGAATTGGAATCGGCTTGTAGTAGCTGTTGCGGTAGTAGTGGCGGTGGTAGTACGGGTGGCGGCATGGGTGGTATGGGCGGAAAGAAGAAAGGACTTAACGACACCACTAATTTACCTAATTTTATGGGCATGGGTGGTGGCACGACTACCACCACTCAATCATGCACTGTGAGCACCAGTGGTGGTGGTGGCATGGGAGGCATGGGCGGCGGTGGTAAAGGTGGAAAGTAGCCTTTACCAAGTGGTTTACAAAGCCTAGCGTCTGACCACTCGGTAACGGGGCCCATCTTGTTGTGTCAAATCAACCCTGACTTTCTCGACCGCCCAACCATGCACATTGTCATGCGCGGTAACATAGACGATGGTGATGTTCGCTGGAATCGAAACGCCTGATAAACTGCGGGTAAAAGGTTGTTCATCCACATGAGGATGTGCCAATACACGTTCGCCCAGAACATTGCCTTTCTCATCAATGATGCGCCAACCATCAGCATAATGATCCCAACCTGCATCACTGTGATAAAGCTTGACTCGAACCGTCCAGCTTTGATTGTGTTTTTTAAATTCCACATAATTGATTTCGACTTCACCGGCACTAGCCGACGAAGCCATAATAAATACTAGAAGAATAATAAATAAACTTTGCCTCATGAGACACCCCCACGTCTGCTCGTTATTATGTAAAATAATAGGCTATTACCTGCAATACAATTAAAGCATAAATTCCTGCTAATACATCATCAATCATAATACCGAAACCACCATGCACCCGCTTATCTAACCAATTAATCGGCCAGGGCTTGATAATATCGAAAAAACGAAATAAGGCAAAACCGATAATCACCCACTGCCAACCACTGGGTGCCATAACCATGGTAATGAGATAACCCACCACCTCATCCCAAACAATACTACCGTGATCATGTACACCTAAATAATTGCTATATACGGTGCATGCCCAAACACCAATAGAAAAAAACAGTAGCACCAGTGCGGCAAACCACAATAGAGAAAGATTCTGCATCAGTAAAAAAATGGGTATCGCGGCCAAAGTCCCAAACGTACCCGGCGCAAATGGGGCTTTACCGGAACCAAAACCTAATGCAATTATTTTTGCAAGCAATAACATTCAATCACCCTTTAACTAAAATGTTGATAACCATGCTGCTGCAATTGCATTTCTTGCCCTTGCGCATCCAACAATCGCAAACCTTTGCTCGCAACTATTTTACCGATAGGAAAAACAGGATAAGCAAGCTGCTGACATTGCTGCTCGAAGTCTTGAATATTTTCTTCATGAACAGAGAAACATAGTTGGTAATCATCACCGGCTGTCAATGGCATCAACACATCTTGAGTGTTTTTGATATAAGCCTGAACTGCAGACGAAAATGGAATTTGCTCATACATCAACTCCGCGCCAACTTGACTGGCTTCACAAATATGATTCATGTCAGCAATCAATCCATCAGAGACATCGATACATGCTGCGATATAATTTTTTAGTGCCATCGAAAAATCAAGTTGCGCTTGAGGTCGATTCAACGCTTGTAAACAAGACGGAGTTTGTGTCAATTCATTGGGGTTTAATTTCATTTTTAAACCCAAACCGGCATCACCAATGTGACCCGATAAATATACCGTATCACCAACTTTTGCTGCACTGCGTTTTAGGGCCTGCCCTTCATCTACCCATCCCATGACTTGAATGGAAAGGGTGAGTGGCCCTTGGCTGGTATCGCCACCAATTAAACTAATTCGGTATTGTTTGGCTGCTGCGGCCAAGCCTTGTGAAAATTTCTTCAACCACGTTTCATCGGCATCGGGCAAGGTTAGACTCAAGGTAAACCAGGCCGGGCATGCACCCATAGCGGCGAGATCGCTGATATTAACCGCCAAGGCTTTGTAGGCAATATCTTCGGGTTTAGTATCCAACGGAAAGTGCACACCCGCGACTAAACCATCAACGGCTGTGACTAATTGTTTTCCACAGGGTACTTGAGTGACTGCGGCATCGTCACCGATGCCGACAATGATTGATTCAGAAACAGGTGTAAGATTTTGAAAATAACGAGCGATTAAATCAAATTCCAACATCGCCGCTTAGGACTTTTTTCTCATGGCTTGCATTTCGACTTCTCGTTTTTGCAAGGCAATTTTGTCCAACACGCCATTCACATATCGATGGCTTTGCTCTGCGCCAAAACGTTTCGCAATATCAACGGCTTCATTAATCACGACTTTAACCGGCACATCAAAACGCTCACTCAATTCATAACAGGCCATGCGAAGAATGGCATGTTCAATAGGTGTGAGCTCATCAAGACTGCGATCCAGGCTCGGCGCAATTAATTCATCCCATTCACTCGCGCGCATAGCAACACCACGCAATAGTTCGGCGAAATAATCCCAATCGACTTTTGCTTTTGCATTTGCATGTTCTTCGTGGAATTGAGTTTCAATATCCGTCAAATTCTGCTGGGTGTGTTGCCATTGATAAAGCGCTTGCAAGGCAACCCGACGTGCGCGTTTGCGCTGGTGAATGGTTTTATCCATGAAGATGTTTAACCTAGTTGCTTATATAAATTCATCATTTCGATAGCAGTAAGCGCGGCTTCCGCACCCTTGTTACCCGCTTTGGTACCCGCACGCTCAATGGCTTGTTCAATACTGTCGACGGTAAGCACACCAAAGGCAACAGGAACGTCATAGCTCATGGCGACTTGTGACAAACCTTTCGTGGCTTCTCCAGCAACATAATCAAAATGTGGCGTACCACCACGAATCACTGCGCCAAGCGCAACCACCGCGTCATATTTTTCACTGGCGGCTAGTTTTTTTACTGCCATAGGCAATTCAAATGCACCCGGTACTCGCACTACAATTATATTTTCTTTTTTGCCACCATGACGCACAATTGCATCAACAGCACCATCAAGTAAACTCTCGACGATGAAGGCATTGAATCGACTCACCGCAATGGCAATTTTTGCTTTGCTATCGACAATCAAATCACCTTCCAAGGTTTTTAAATCACTCATGAAACCACTCCACTGTATTTTAATTTTTCAGTTTTACTCTTTAAGGTTGATATATTCAACCACGTCTAAGCCAAATCCCGATAATGCATGCATACGTTTGGGCGTACCAATCACCCGCATATGTTTAACACCCAAATCTGCAAGAATTTGCGCTCCTACGCCATAGGTGCGTAAATCATCGGGTTGTTCGGTTTGTATTCTTGGCTCACCTCGATCTTCGGCAGCAAACATTTGAATCTGGCGTATCAAGTCACTGCTGTTTTGAGGTTTGCGGATTAATAACAAGATGCCTTTACCCTCTTTTTCAATCATAGCCAAGGCCGGGCGAATGGATAAAGGTAAACCAGGGCGGTCCGCGCCCAAGGCATCACTTAAATCATTGTGCATGTGCACCCGCACCAAGGTCGGTTGCTCGGGTGTGATATCACCCTTGACCAAGGCAAAATGGGTTTCATCTTGTAAGGTGTCACGATAAGCATATAAAGTGAAATGTCCCCATTCAGAGGGAAAATCACAACTGGCAGAACATTCAACTGTGCGCTCGGTGCGAATTCGATATTCTATTAAATCGGCAATCGTACCTAATTTAATATTATGCTCTTCGGCAAACACTTCCAAATCGGGACGCCGTGCCATTTCACCATCTTCTTTTAAAATTTCGACAATGACCATAGATGCTTCCAAACCGGCTAAACGTGCCAAGTCACAACCCGCTTCCGTATGCCCGGCGCGACTCAATACACCACCGGGTTGCGCCATTATGGGGAAAATATGGCCGGGTTGAACAATATCCGCAGGCACAGCTTCTTTCGCTACGGCAGCACGCACGGTTGTCGCACGATCAGCGGCAGATATACCCGTGGTTACTCCCTTCGCTGCTTCAATCGAAACAGTGAAATTGGTGGAGTGGTTGTCATTCGTTTCGTCGACCATCAGTGGCAATGCTAATTGTTTGCAACGTTCCGCAGTCATGGTCATGCAAATTAAACCACGGCCATAACGCGCCATAAAATTAATGTCTTCAGGACGCACCCATTGCGAGGCCATCATAATATCGCCTTCATTCTCGCGATCTTCGTCATCCATAAGAATGACCATTTTGCCTTCGCGGATGTCATCGATTATGTCTTTGGTAGGGCTGAGCTTCATTGAATTATTTTTCCTTTAGCGCAAAACCATGTTGTTGTAAAAATTCTAAACTAATACCAGCGCCAGCGCTTGCTGCGGCATCACCTAATATTAAACGCTCGGCATAACGCGCAATTAAATCCACTTCAAGATTAACTTTTTGTCCAACCTGGTATGCGCCCATGGTGGTGACGTGCAAAGTATGCGGCACAATATTTAATTCGAATACCGCGCCATTGACTTCATTCACCGTCAGACTAATTCCGTCCACACAAATTGAACCTTTTTTTGCAATATAGCGCGCCAATTCATCGGGGGCTTTGATGAGGAAACGTTGCGAGCGACCGTC
>JAOUJM010000481.1 GCA_029883265.1 Gammaproteobacteria bacterium | reverse complement strand
CCATTGCGTTAACTTATGTTTTGATCGATGGTGAAGGTGCTGACGATAATGAACAATTCATGATAGTTGGTGACTTGTTGAGAACTAACATTAGCTTTGATTACGAATTGGTGACTCAATATAACATTAGAGTACAAGTGCGAGACAACGATGGCTTGTCGAGTGAGCAAGCTTTTGTGATTAATGTAAGCGATATAGACGATACGGCACCAATATTTGAAAATAATTACCCAAGCGCGAGGGTTTTAACTGAAAATAGTTTTGAACTTGCATTAAAAGCCAATGAAACCAGTGAAGCGTTTGTTTTGCTATACAAAGCCGGTGAAATAGAACCAAGCAAAGCACAAATAATGATGAAAGATCCGTATTTGGATGATGGATTGACCGTGTTTTATCACGAGGTACATCAGCTTTCCGCAAATACCGAAGCGATAATACCAATTACAGGGCTGCTAGCATCAACCCATTATCAGGTCGTTATTATTGCACAAGATGACGAACTAAAACCAAACATTCAAACTGATATTAGCAAATTGTCTATTACAACCGCTGATAGACAATTGAGCAAAGACTCAAAACTTTTTGCGGTGGATGGGGTATCGATCTTGATGTTTGTTATGATGATTCTGTTGGTTATGAAAAGAAAAATATCATTAGTGAAAATTAGACTTTAGCAGATTGGCAAAACATTAAAAAATTCTCAATCCAATTCACTTGATCACTATTTTTCAAATGTGCGTAGGACGCGACGGTGTTTTTATAGATAACACCGTCTTGTTTGTGTTGAATGCCTTCGCCACGTAGTACTTGATAGCGGAATTTTAATTCGGGATTAATATTTTCTAGACGCGAGTAATGAAACTCGTGAGCATAAAATTCAGCATCCACTGCTGAGCTGGCAGGCCAGGGTGCATTATCTATTTGTTTTAAACATACATAACCGCGGCCTTGAGGGCGCGAATTCATGTAAGTGTCCGCATCAATGGCGCCGACCATCTTGAACTGTTTATTATTCCATTGAATACTGTTGCTTAAATACATGAGACCACCGCATTCGGCATACACGGGTAAACCATTTTCGATTTTATCTTTTATGTCGCTGCGTAAACTTTGATTGTTTTCGAGTTCGGCCAGATGGGTTTCAGGAAAACCACCACCAATAAATAAGCCATCGATGGCTGGCAATGTTTGCTGCTTGAAGGTGTCGATAAAAACCAGTTCTGCACCATGTTCACGAAAACGTTGCAAGTCCTGTGCGTAATAAAATCCAAATGCCGCATCTTTTGCTATACCAATGCGTAAATTTGAAAACTGTTTGAGTGTTGTTGTTTCAGTTGTGACGGATGGTTTGCCTGAGTCGGTTGTTAGTGTTTTTAATAACTCAAAATCAACTTGTGCAGTAACTTGATTCTTAATAGCGTTGATTATGGCCATGGCCTGTTGTTTTTCATTGCTGGGCACCAAACCAAGATGCCGCTCGTCGATATGCAAATCTGCATGTCGATGTACGGCACCGACAATGGAAATATCCGTGTAATGTTCAACCGCAGCGCGTAGTTTGGATTCATGACGTGTACCACCGACTTTATTCAAAATCACTCCGGCAATTCGAATATTTTTTTCAAATTGTTGATAACCTAAAAGCAAAGGCGCAACACCGCGGGTCATGCCTTGAGTATCAATGACTAAAATAACCGGCAGTTTTAAAAGCTGGGCGAGCGCGGCATTGCTATTGCTGCCATCGAGCTCCATGCCATCGTATAAACCTTTATTGCCCTCGACTAATACAATTTCGCTGGTTTGACTGTTTTGCGAATAACATTGCAGGATTTCTTTTTCACCCATGGTGTAGAAATCCAAATTATACGCAGGTCGACCACTGGCCGCGCCCAGCCATAGCGGATCGATGTAGTCAGGACCTTTTTTAAAAGTTTGCACATTATAGGATTGGCTTAAGTGAGCACTTAAGCCGATG
>JAOUJM010000028.1 GCA_029883265.1 Gammaproteobacteria bacterium | reverse complement strand
GCCTACACCAACTTTTATTTCGTAGTCGCCTGGCGTTGCTGGTGTGTTCCAGGTGATAGTAATTTGTCCGGGCATACTTGAGCTTTGCGAACACGTACCGCCACTGACCCAGCATTTCACGTCTTGGTTTTCAATCGACTCATACGGCCACTGTACTTCATAAACCAACGAAACAGTTTTCACATCAACAGCAGAAAACACGCTTCGCTAATTTCAATATTGAGTGAAATTTTTCGTCGAGCCACGACAGTTTTAGCCCATATTCCCACGAATCAATTCCCGCTGCCGGGCCATGATATAGCGTGCTAAGTATTTACGATCATGCTCATTCAGAAAGGGAAACTCGACACCACAGCGATAAACTTTTTGCCCATCTTCTCGGTGGTGCTCTCGACTATTGGTCACCTTGCCATAGGTTTCCATGCCGTACCGAAAACCGACAATAATTAAACGGCAAAACAAAAAACTATACGGTTCAATATGATCTTTGGTATCGAAACTAAAACCACCTTCACTAATATCAAACGTGTTAGCTGACTTAAAAGCCGTGTTGATTTGTTGACTGTTAAAATGTTCGAAAAAAATCATGCCCGATAAAATATCGATTTTTTGATTCAGGCCTTCCAAGTACTGAGCGACGACAGGCAATTCGTCACGTATGCCTTTAAGCAGCGGCGAAATTTGACGATTAATCGAGTCCAATTGCAAATGCACTTCGTCTTTTTCTTCATTACCGGAATTTTCTCGATTCTGCACTTCAGTTTCAGTGGCATGTCGGTATTCCACATGCACGCCGTCTTTAAGTCGGTAATAATTTCGCCTATCGGTTTCTCGCGCTGCTCGCATATCCAGTCCTCACTACATTGTTCACGTCCCCGTGGCAATAGGACGCTCAGGCTTGCTTGCCCAATCACTCCATGAACCAACATATAGCTTTGCACAATTTAAACCGGCATGCGCCATGGCAAGAATATTGTGGCAAGCACTCACTCCAGAACCGCACATATGGATAACTTTTGAGTGGGACTGCCCAGCCAAGAATTCATCAAATCGAGTTTTTAAATCTGCAGATTGTTGCAAGGTTCCATTCGGCGACAAGTTCCCCATAAAAGGTAAGTTTACAGCACCTGGAATATGCCCTGCGGCTTTATCCAAGGGCTCAAATTCACCTGAATAACGCTCAGGGGCACGTGCATCAATTAACATATAATCCTGATCCAAAGCCTGAGATACTTGCTCAGCAGTTAGCACCAGTTCTGAGTTAACATGTGCTTGAAAATTACCACTTTTGGCCAATGGAACTTCCTGGCTAAGTGGTGCGGACGCCTGTTGCCAAGCATTAAAACCTCCATCCAAAACTGCAACATTCTCATGCCCTAACCAGTTCAGCATCCACCACAAGCGTGAAGCCATAACGCCACCTCCACCATCGTAAAGCACCACTTGGCTCAACTGATTAAGCCCACATTGTGTAAGAAATTGGGTGATTGCTTGAACTTCAGGTAAAGGGTGGCGCCCGCTTTGTCCCGTGATCTCGCCGCTTAAATCTCGCTCTAAATGAGCATAATAAGCCCCTGGAATATGGTTTTCAGCGTAGGCTTGCTCACCTAAATCAATATTTGACAAGTCAAAACGGCAATCAAATATCAGCCAGTTTTCATCTGAAATATGCGCCAATAAATCACTCACACTTATTAAAGTTCGATAGCTCATTTTTATCCCTTTGATTGTCCTATGATTACGATTCTATAGGGTAAAGCGAATTGGACTTAATCCCGATATAGACATTAATGAAAGCGCTAAAACATGACAAGTTATTTACTGCCTCAACTTATACAAGGTTTGACAGCATCAATGGCCTCCATCCACTAAAAAAAGCAGTGCCTGAAGGTTTTGTCGACTATGCCGCACGCATTCGTCCCAATGGCCAAGTATTTTATTTTAATTTTGACTTGGCGCGTGACATGGGTCTTATCCCCGCCGAGCACCCCAATGAATTGAGCAATGAATTAAAAAAAGCCATTCTACGCACCTTCAGTCTACAAATTATAAACGAGTGGGATATTGAACACGGAATAACGTACCCAAGCAAAGATATGAAACCACATGCTTATATGGCCACTCGCTATTTACAAATTCAGCATCCCAATAAACAAGGCAAAACCTCAGGTGATGGCCGCTCCATATGGAATGGTTATTTTAAAGGTCGTAATGCTTGGTGGGATGTGAGTAGCTGCGGCACGGGTGCGACCTGTTTAAGCCCCGCAACTGCTATCGAAGGTCGATTCTTTAAAACTGGGGCCAAAGATGTTTCTTATGGAACCGGACTGGCGGATTTAGATGGTGGCATTAGTTCAGCACTCATGAGCGATATTTTTCATCGCAATGGCATTGCCACCGAACGCAATCTTTGTGTAATCGCCTATCCTGACCGAAGTGCTGTCATCGTTCGTGCAGGAAAAAATCTTCTGCGTCCAGCGCATTTATTTTTATGGCTTAAACAAAACCGTCACCATGAACTCAAAGCGGCCGTGGATTATTACATTGAGCGCCAAGTTAAAAACAAAGAATTTCCAAATTTCGAACATGCGCATCAAGCGTATGACCACCTCACTCAATTTATCTGTGAAAAGTTCGCCAAAGCAGCAGCATTCTTTGAAATGGAATATATATTTTGTTGGATGGACTGGGATGGCGATAATATTCTTAGTGATGCAGGCATTATCGACTACGGTTCGGTACGCCAATTCGGCTTATTTCATAGTGAGTATCGCTATGATGACGTCGACAAATATTCCACTTCGATTAACGAGCAACGCAAGCATGCACGTTATACCGTGCAAACCTATTTGCAGATTGTCGAGTTTATTAAAACTGGGCATAAATCAAATATCAAACTATTCAACCATCACGAAACCTTAGTTAAATTCGATCAGATTTTTGAGCAACATAAGGATTATATGTTGCTCTACAAAATGGGTTTTGAGCCTAAATTGATTGAATATTTTCTTGCTGATGATATTCGTGTCGAGTGGGCACGCGAGTTTCGTCAAGTTTATCGGTATTTTGAGAAAGCCAAAGCCAAACGTGGAAAATATCGAATCAATGATGGCATTACTTGGGATGCAATTTTTTGCCTGCGCGATATGTTACGCGAACTGCCCAAGCGCTACTTAAATGGCGAACACATGTTAAGTCATAAGGATTTTATTGAAATACTTTTGTCTGACTACGCGTCTAATCGCGACATTGCCCATTATCGCAAGCGCAAAGAAAAAACCCGTCAGTTCCAAACCCTGTATTGGCAAATTGTCAGCATCGCCGCTGACTTGCTTAATAAAGAGGAGAAAGCCGTGTTGATTGCCATGAGTAAACGCAGCGAACTGATTAATCGTCATGACCGCATTACGGGTGATGGACTAATTCATGCCACCGAACGTCTTATGCGCAGCCAGAAAAATCTAAGTAATAAAGAACTACACAACTTATTCTTAGACTTTGTTGAACAACAAGTTTTAGTGCCGGAATATTTCAAAAAGGTTGATCCACACCAACACGTTCGTAGCACAGCTGCAAAAAAAGTGCTTCAAGGCATGTTAAAAGTGGTTAAAAGTCACCGTGAAGGTATTTAATTCCTAAACCCTAATATAGGCTTACCCACATTCCCTGGATTTTTTGTGAAGGCGATCACATTTGGTTTGCGAGTGGATTCACAAATACCACACACGTACGCTATTTATCCTTGCAAACAGTTTCTTATTAGTTTGTCATCAGCACTCAGAGATGAGGCAAACTTTATACCCAGTTTTTTTTGTTATCTAAAGGATAGTCTTATGAAATATTTATCAATTTTATTCATCGCCATGTTCTTAAGCTCTGCTCCTGTTCTTGCAAGTGATTTCCAGGCCACACTAACCGCGCAAAATATTGAAATTGATGGTAACTGGGTGACTGCAGATGGCGACTGCTAAATCGCATCATGTTTAAAAGAAAAACGGGCTTCTAAAGCCCGTTTTTTTATTTATGCATATTTTTTTTCAATCCGCGCTTTTTTGCTAGCGCTTTTTTTACTAACAGTTTCTGCCTCACCCAGTCTCAACAAACTTGGAAGTAGAATCAATGTAAATACCGTGCTCACTGCCATACCGCCCACTATCACACCAGCCAAGCCTCGATAAAGTTCCGAGCCAGCGCCCGGCCAAACCAGCAAAGGTAACATCCCAAAAATACTGGTCAACGTACTCATAAGAATGGGACGCAAACGCAAACGCACCGCTTGCTCGACTGAATCACGCCGCGACAAGCCCTGATTCTCAGCATTACGCGCTTGGTAAACCAAAAGTATGGCGTTATTAACAACAAGCCCAAGTAAAATGATAAACCCGATCATGGTCAATAAATCCAAGTGTTGACCACCCAGACTTAATAAACTCAACATGATCACTCCACCAACAGTGGCCAATGGAATCGTTGCCATCACTAATAGACTGTCTTTAAACGACCGGAATAACGCGCTTATTAATAAATACAAAATCACGATAGCCAATAAAAAAGATCCCATCATAGAGTCACGCGCCACGGTGAGTTTTTCTGCTGCACCTGAATACCGAATATCACCATCTTCTGGTAAATGTTCCCAAATAGCTGGCTCGACTTTTTCTTTTAATACTTTTATCGTTGTCTCTAAATCCATGCCTTCGGGAGGCTTTACTTGCAAGGTAATTGTGCGGCGACGATCCACGCGACGAATTTCATCAGGACCCGCAGTGCGAGTGACCGATAATAAATCACCAAGTGAAACCACACCCGCTTGCGGAGTGCTCACAGGCAAGGCCGCCAAATCTTCAGGTGTCGCCCACTCTTGCGCACGCATGATCACATCCAAGCGCTGCTCACCATCAAAATAATCACCCACATATAAACCATCACCCAAGGCGCGCACTACGCCTCCTAGATCACTGCGATTCCAACCGACTTCGGCAATGCGTCGTTCATTGGGTGCAAGCGCTAATTCAGGATTGGATAAATCCAAACTAGGAAAGGGACGTGGACGCACTTTTAATACTTTTTGTGTCTCAGTAAAACCCGCCTGCGCGGCAGCAAGAATGCTTTCTAAGTTACTGCCTTGTATATCAATCTCGACATTATTACCTCCACCTAGACCACCAAACAAGGATGACTGCCGTGCAAAAGCAAAGGTATCAGGAAACTGGCCAAAAATGCGATTCATAATGGGCACTAATTCTTTAGTCCGCGTTGGATCAAGTGTGCGTGCACCCATAAATGCACCACTACCCCGCACCACGAAAAAATAATTCATCACTTGCGGTTGTTTTTCACCATCAATATAAGGCTGCATATCAGCAGCAACCTTGAGTCCGATTTCTTTACGCACGGTTTCTATATTGGAACCTGGTGGTGGTAAAATAAAAGCAAACACTAAATTACGATTACCTTCAGGTAAATAATCAGCCTTCGGCATTAATAGACCGGCTAATAATAAACATGAAATCATTAAACCTGCAATCCATGACCAGCGTTTTTTAGACGAATCAGTTAAGTGCATAACGCCACGGGTTATACGATCCCACCACAGCGTATGCGGATCATGCATTTTCCGGTGGGCTAACCATTGTTGCGCTGCCGTTGGCAAAATCGTTACGGCTGCAATCAATGAAAAACAAATTGCTGCGGCAATTGCCAAAGCCAAATCCGCAAACAACTGCCCAGCCTCTTCTTTCATAAAAACGACCGGTAAAAAAATTGCGACAGTAGTAATCGTCGAAGCAAATAAAGCACCCCATACTTGCAAGGTGCCTAGGCGTGAAGCTTCTTCCGGCGTTTCACCGTTTTCACGCAGACGCACAATATTTTCCAATACAACAATTGCAGCATCGAGCACCATACCAACGGCGAATGCTAATCCTGCAAGCGAAATCACATTAATACTGCGACCGGTACCATCCAAAATAATAAACGTGGTGATAATTGATGCGGGAATAGCAACTGCGACTAATAGCGTTGCGCGAAACTGACGTAAGAACCACCACAACACACCAATGGCCAATAACATACCAATGATTAAATTATTTCCCACAAGAGCTATTGAACGATCTATATAAATCGTCTCATCATACACTTGCTCCATGGACAAACCGGCACGTTGCAATGCGCCTTCGCGCAATTCATCCGTTGCCTCACGTAGCCCTTGCATCACTTGCAAAACATTCACACCCACTTCGCGGTGCGCATTTACCGCCATAGAGGCTTCACCATTTTGAATAACAAAACCAGCCAGGTCTTCACGCTGAACTTCCACTGTCGCTAAATCCGCTAATCGCACAGGATGACCATCCCGCCATTCCAGCACCATGTTTTTCAAATCATCAATATGATATTTGCCAGTGAAACGCACACTGTAACGACGCTTGCCTACATCAGACTCACCGGCGGATACATCTTTACCACTACCAGCCAAATGCATAATTTTGGGCAACTCAATTCCAAGACTGGCGGCACGATAAGGATCAAAAGTTATGCGCACTTCTTTGTTGCGACCACCGCGCACTTCGGATAAAGACACACCCGGCACACGTTCGAAACGCGACTGCACCACTTCTTCAAGAAATTCCTGATAACTGGCAATTTCCCGTGTATTGCCCTCGACTGGTTTGAAAATAAACCAAGCAATCGCACGTGAACCTCCTCCGACGCTGCTAATAATCGGCTCTTCTGCATCCTCTGGATAAAAGGGCACACGGTTAAGCCGATTTAATACTTCAAGCAACGCACGTTGCATGTCCATGCCTATCGTGAACTCAATCGAAACTGTGCCTTGGCCGCGTTTGGCGCTGGAGGTGATCTTGGTCATACCGGGTAAACCGCGTAATACTTTTTCTTGCGGCTCAACAATTTCTGATTCCACTTCGGCTGGAGCGGCTGCGCGCCAATTCGTACTAATACTGATTTCTGGTTTTTCAACTTCAGGTGTAAGTTGCACCGGCAAACGATTCAGGCTTAAAAAACCAAATAACAATGCGAGCAAGGTAGCAACAAATACTGCAACCGGATTTTTCAACGAAGCCGTAGTAAGTGTCATTGAATACCTCGTTGAGTATTCACGATCCTTACTTTTTGACCCGGACGCAAACGTTCGCTACCACGAATCACGACTGACTCACCTGGATTTAAATCACCGTTGACCTCAATTAAATCGCCTGCGGCAATACCGGTCGTCACCTCTACTCGCTGTGCCGTATCCTGATCGACAATACGGAATACACTGGTGCTGGTTCGGCGTAAAACTAATGCATCGCGTGGAACGGCCTTCACCATTCGCGGCGCACCAGTAGGCACTAACACTCGCACTGCTTGACCAGCACGCCATTGCGAACCTTTGATGGCTAAGCGTAAGTCATATAGTAATGAGCGCTGATCACCCACTGGGACTATGGCACGCACATCAGCTTGGTGGTTTTCTTCACCAATTTTCACATTAATTTTGTCGCCTTGACGAATATGGTTAACCGAATTTTCTGAAACCTGAGCTTCGATTTCTAAATCACCAGGGTTGGAAAACAATACGACTGATTCACCGTTTGCTACCCATTCGCCGCGACGTTTTAAATGATTGGCGACTACGCCATTAAACGGTGCACGCAATTGCAAACGATCCAAGCGTTCTTGTGCTAACCGTGCTTTGGCTTTCACCACCGCATATTCACTTTTTCCAATTTCTAAATCTGATTGCAGTTTATCTTGGTGACTTTGCGCCGCGAAATTTTCTTTGCTCAATTCTTTAATTCGGATCATTTCCTGTTCGAGAAATTTAACTTTCGCTGCTTCCCGCTTGAGCGAAGCCTGCAACTCCAATACTTCCAGTTGATATAAACCATCATCCAAGCGAGCAATCACCTGTCCCTGTTGAATTTTACTGCCAACATCGGCAACCCAAGTCACGCGTCCAGCTAACTCTGCCGGAATTTGCGCTCGTTGACGCGCAGTAACCGTTCCGGAAATCAATACACTGGGTGCTAACAGTGTTTGTGCAACTTCAGCCACCACCACAGGTGCCGCAGGAGGACCTTTTTTCTTTTTATCCTCGGCGTATGATAGGGTGAGTGGTAATACACAACAAACGCACAAAATAAACTTGATACTATTTTTCATAAGCCCAATTAAACACTTGAATCTTAAAATGAAATGATTCGAAAGCGGCATAACACTTCGAATCCACGAAGAACAGTCGATATAATAGCACTATGACCGAACAAAATGATGAGGAAAATATAGGTAAGTCCATGGGCAAAATCATGATTTTTGTGACTTGGGCTATTTTATTAGGCTTTTTAACCCTGTTTTTCAGCCAAATATTGCATCAACAGCGCAATCCCAATCAAGATGTGCAAAGCATGCAATTGAGTAGCGGAATTAAACAAGTGGTATTACAACGCAATCGACAAGGCCATTATGTCGCCACCGGTCAAATCAACGGCCAGGCAATGGAGTTTTTACTCGATACAGGCGCAAGTGATATAGCCATTCCAAAACATTTAGCCGAGCAACTAGGCCTGCAAGCCTTAGGGCCAATTCAGTACCAAACCGCTAATGGCGTTGTCACGGGTTATCGTACAAAATTGAAATCTGTACGCTTAGGTAATATTGAACTCACACAAGTTAATGGCGGCATAAACCCGGGGATGAGAAATAATCAAATCCTACTCGGCATGAGCTTCCTCAAACACTTAGAGTTCACCCAACGTGGCGATACTCTAACCCTTCGACAATATTGAGTGCAACAATGGATTTACAATGGACACCACACGTTACCGTCGCTGCTGTCATTGAGCATGATCAGCGTTTCTTATTGGTCGAAGAAGATGTGGAAGGATTGATTTGTTATAACCAGCCTGCAGGTCACTGGGAGTATGGAGAAACTTTAATCGAAGCCGTCATTCGCGAAACATTAGAAGAAAGCGCCTTTCATTTTCAGCCAGAAAATCTGCTTGGCATTTATCAGTGGAATCACCCTCAAAAAACACAACTCAGTTATTTGCGTTTTGCATTCACCGGACAAATTATTGGTAAAGATAAAGACCGTGTTTTGGATCAAGGGATCTTACGCACAGTTTGGTTGGATGAAAACGACGTGCGAAACAAACAAGCTCATTTTCGTAGCCCGCAAGTGATGCAATGCATTCAAGACTATTTGAAAGGTCTGCGCTATCCCTTGGATTTAATTTCTGCATTAAAATGAAAATGGGAAATTGATTACGCCGATGCCAGCATATCCATTAAGCGTTCATGACGAAACTGGCGTTTTAAAAACTCCATTTGATCCGCCAAAATACGCCGGTTCTTGAGCGCTAAATATTCCGCAGGATTCGGCACAAAAGGCACAGCTAGCAAGGGCATTTTTGCTTCTTCCGGTGTGCGACCGCCTTTAGCGGTATTACAACGTTTACACGCGGCCACCACATTGGTCCAATTATCACTCCCCCCTTGGGAGCGTGGCACAATATGATCACGCGTTAATTCCCCATCAGGGTATTGATGCCCACAGTACATGCATAAACTAGCATCACGACGAAATAATTCACGATTGGTTAAATGGGGAACAATACTACGATAGTGTTTTTGGGCAACATCGCCATGCACGGCGATTATGGAATTAATGGTTAGCGTTGAACGTAACCCTGTGATGCGCGAGACCCCTCCCCATATGCGAAACTCAGTTTCACCAATTTCCCAAGCAACTTGTTGCTTAACATAAAGACATGCCGCATCTTGCCATGCGATCCATGAAACGGGTTGGCCTGCTACATCAAGGCGTAGAATGGTTGGCGCAGAACTTCCTAACATACGAACTCCCTCTTGCTACTATTTCTGCCTATACTCACAAGCAAATCCTTGTGTGACTATATTTACTATATCGGCCTGAACAACTAGATTTTTATATTTATTATAAAAAGACACTATATATGAAAACTGAAAATCAACCAATTAGACCGATTATTTAGATTTAATTCAAAAAAAAGGCCGCTTTCGCGGCCTTTTTAAAAATGATAATAATCAGCTTATGATTTATGTTTTTTAGCTCGTAGAAAAACGTGACCACCAATTTCTCGGGTAATTTCTTTATAATCCGCCCAATAAGGATCGGCATGTTTTGGCGCATAATAATGCAATGCACCTTTTGTAATATCGATAGCACCAGCACTCATGGATTTGAGTGATGTATATTTGTTGTAGACAAAATTAGCGATTTTACGTGCTTGTTCCCATGACTTCTTATCATTGGGACGATCAGAGCGACCATCATGCGTCCAGCTGAACTGACGTCGTTGCCATACAACTTTACACACCGTATTAGGGTAATTCTTTGCAGCTACACGGTTCATCGTGACTAATGCCACAGCCACCTGTCCTTCAACAGGCTCGCCACGCGCTTCATGATACACATTCATCGCCAAGCATTGCAGCTCTTCTTTTGCCGTAGATGCGTATGCGCCTATGCTACCAAACACCAGCAGAAAAAATACCACCGTCCTCATGAGTAAACCCTTTCTCCAATAAATCATTATTTTTTTTACGCCTAAATAAAATAGTATTATGCGTTGATCAAATTAACACCAGCTTAGAGCATTTATTTGGACTAATTACATATAATTAAATCCTGGTTATACTATGCGTCTGCAGTACTTATGCCAATACCTCTTTAGTATTAAAAACCAAGTATTTAAGTCACCAACCTCACAGAGTTACTTGGGTTACAACAAAAAGCTGTAAAATTTACCGACAAAAATAATATATATTTTTCGTCGCAAACTCCGGACAAGCGGACGCTGTGGCTCAGATAAACATAAGGTATTGATTTTTTGAGCAGCTTCCGAAAACACCCCAGTAAAACTGTATATTTTATGATCAAGACTTATTTTAAGTGTCATCTATAACCAACACAAGACATCAGAAATAGTATTTATGAAAACAACTGTAAACTTTACCGACAACATGCACAAAATAGATGCAATTCCCGACATATTTAGAGCTATTCATCACAAGTACTAAATTAAATCTAATAAATTAAACCCAGTAGGACGGATTAATTGTTACTTCGGATTAATCAACAAAAGCACATTGATGACAATCCTGTGCTTTACTATTCCCTATTCCAGTTTCATTTGAATGCCCACTAAACCGGGCTAACGACAAGATTCATCAACTTTTCAGGGATAACTGTCAATTCTATGAATTCGTGCTCATGGTTTTACTGTTTTGTTTTGTGAGCAATCTTCTACGATGAGAGACACTTTTTCTCTGGTTGAATTTTGCACAGATATGAGATCATATCGCCGAAGCAGTCGTAGAGATCAGATTTTAGACAGAAGTTTTCTTTTAAGAAAAGAAAGGCGCTAATGAATGCAACAGCTCTGGCTTTATCTAGGTGTTATTTCCCCATTACCGCGAGAATCATTCCTGCTGCAATTTAATATTCATTTTTCTTTTCCCTAGTTATTTTCCGAGGGGAGCTTATGGAAAAAATTATCTCCGCAAAACGGCCGCGATAACCCAGTTTTGTTAACCCACCCACCGTGAGCGCTTTTCCCATGCATTACTTTCCTGGGCGCCTGTTAACTTAGGTATCTATGTCGACGAATGGTGAGTAATTGAGTTAAAAATTGTCTTTGACAACAGGGCTTATGGCTTCAGCATCGACACCAAGTGAAGAACGTGCGCAGACTTTGCAATAAATTTCATCACGCCCAATATCTTCATTCAAAATCTTACAGGGTACGACAAACGTACGACTATTCTTTTGGCGATTGCGGGCGCTTAGCGTATGCGTATCATACATTAACTCACCTAGCATCTGGTCAAGCAATACATCTTGCCCCCAGAGTTGACACCAAACGCTAAAACCGATTTCAGACTGGACTTCTTGTGGATCACAAACAAGCGTGTATGAATAATGAATGGAACAGATCGAACCATCAGGATATGAACTACGATCAATAGACAACATCACATCTGTTAAAACTGCCACGCTACTACCTCTTGGTGGAAAAAATATCATCTTGTTATACGAAGGACTTACAGTCAAGAGTTTAATACATAATTGTATTACTATAGGAGACGTTCGTTTATAAATATCGAACTAACTGGGATCTAAATCATCACCCAAATCAAAATCGATAACATGAGGGTTTATATCGGAAGCTTTTATATTATCCTCTATTGAAACAGACTCCTTTGACGTTTCTGTTTCAGAGTTATTATGTGTTTCGGGTAATTCAAGATTCGCAGGCAAACTCACACTGAAAACCGTACCCTTACCAGGAACACTTTCTACTTCTATTTCGCCACCTAGAATATGGCAAAAGTGACGACAAATGGTTAAACCTAAACCTGTTCCCCCATATTGTTGATTGAAGCCGGAGTTGACTTGTGAGAACGGTTTGAATAAATGAGCGATTTGTTCATGGCTCATACCGATCCCGGTGTCGCGAACAATTAATGAAATGACATCGTCGCTTCCACTTCCGCGACGAGCCACTTCTAGAGACACTTGTCCATCCTGAGTAAATTTGGCAGCATTGCTCAAGAGGTTCAATACAATTTGTTTTAATTTCATAGCATCTGTAACAAACAAACCAGGGTCATTTTCATAAAGAATATGCAATAGATTATTGTTGCTTTGCATTAAGGGCTCAGCTGTGTATTCCACTTCCTTAATTAAATCCTTAAGTACCCAGGAACCCAATACCGCTTCCATTTTTCCAGCTTCGATTTTCGAAAGGTCTAGCACATCATTAACCAAACTTAATAAATGTCGCGCTGACGATTCTACCCGACGCAAATCAGCGATTACTTGAGGGTAGCCTGCTTCTCGTAATTCTTCGCGCACCATTTCCACATAGCCGATTACCGCGTTCAGTGGCGTGCGCAATTCATGACTCATACTAGAGAGAAAATGACTTTTTTCACTGCTTGCTTGTTCCGCTTTTTTTGCAACTTTTTGCAAACGTCTATTTGATGCTTGCACTTCTGCAGTGGCTTCTGCAATCCGTTGTTTCAAATTCAGATTCAAGTCATGGTATTCATCACGAGAGTTTTGTAGGCCAGAAACTAAATCGATTATCGCAAAACTTAGTTCAGTAATTTCACGCGGCGCATTGCTATGAATGATTGGCAACTCCCCGGTATACTCATTTCCAATTAAATTCTTTGCCGATTCTGCTAACTCATTAATAGGTGAAGTAATACGCTTAACCATAACCAGAGCAGCCAGAATCGCAAAGGCCAAACCGATGCCACCCCAGCCAAGTTGGTATAACAAAATCGACATTACCTGTTCTTCGACTTCAGACTTAGGCTGAGGCACCATTATACCCCAACCATAATTTTCAACACTGGTGTATCCAGCCACCATGTTTTCTTTGACAAAAGGCGAATAAAATTCGGTAACCCCGGTTTCACCTGCCATCATTTTTTTCACAATATCTAAGCCCGATAAATCACGGATTTCTTGCACCCAATTAGGGTTCGGATGAGCAATGGCTTTTCCTGTTTGATCGACAATTGCTGAATGTCCATTTTTACCAAAATGAATGTTTCTCCGCCAAGCTTCAATAGCATTTAAACTCAGCTCACCCAAGATCACTCCTATCATTCTGTCATTAAAAAATATTGGCATGCCGATAAGCACCGTGGGTCGATCACTCACCCGACTGCGCCTAACACCTGAAAGAATCGCCTTTTGATGCTTATTGACCTCAAGAAATACATCACTATCAGCAAATAACAGACTTACGTCTGATGGGAGTTTGTCTTCTCGATAGGAGCTGATTAAAGCGCGGGTATGACCGTTATGGTCAACCACTGTCACAACATCAAACTCATTGAGCTGTGTTTTTGCATTGCGCAGTACACCAGCAATTTGCCGATTTGAAAATCCATGCTCAGCAATATCAGCCAGGTTATTAGAAACCAGGCCCAACATGCGCTGTTTGTCTGATAATAGATTCTGCACCGGCCCTGCAAGATTCATCGCTAACAGTCGGTGTTTCTCATTGATCTCACGCCACGCATTTTGCCAAGCAGCCTCATACAACACCGATGCAAGCACTAATAGTGGAATAAAGCTAACAACCACCATACTGAGTACTAGTAAACGGCTTATTGGTAAGGAAAAAATCTTGGAAAACATTTGCCCGCCTGGCGACTAAAAATAAATCAATCCTAGAACTGTTTCGACAGAAAAAATATTAACTTAACGCTATAGCGCAAGTCATAAAGTATAACTTGTGGGAGGGATTTACAAGTACGTATCAGAATTGAAGTATCAACGGTTGTTGTTAACTTAAGTAATTACCAATCTTTTCCATTAAACGGGTAAACTCAATCGGTTTGGTATCATAGTCATCACAACCCGCTTCCAATGCCTTTTCTCGGTCACCGGCCATAGCGTGTGCAGTTAAAGCAATCACTGGGGTTTGTTTAACATTTTCATCAGCTTTAATCTGGCGGGTCGCTTCCCAACCATCAATACCTGGCAAACTCATATCCATTAGAATCAAGTCAAATTCACCTGATTTAGCTTTTTCCAAGCCTTCAATTCCATCGACAGCGATAACAACATCAAAACCTTTACGTTGCAATCGACGTGACAACATATCACGGTTCATTTCATTGTCTTCGACGAGTAATATTTTGGCCACTTTTAAACTCCTTTACCCCTATGCGCCCCGCTCTCAAATCTTTTTCGGTTTACGCAAAAAATAATTTAGTTGTAAAAAACGAGCATTTAACCCGTTTTCAATTGTCCATCAATATGTGTCCCGGATTCATCGGGATCATGAAATTCTTTTCGAATGCGAATAAACTCATCCTGTGCCGCAAGAAATGCATCGACCACATCAGGATCGAATTGTGTGCCTTTACCTTCCGCAATAATCTCTGCGCTTTTCTCATGCGTGAAGGCATCTTTGTAACAACGCTTTGAAGTTAAGGCATCATAGACATCTCCAAGAGCCAAAATGCGCGCCGCCAATGGAATATCCTCGCCCGAAAGTCCATGCGGATAACCTTTTCCATCCCAGCGTTCGTGATGACATTCAGCGATCTCAATCCCCATTACAATTAGTGCATTGCCCGGATGTTTTTTATCAACCGTGCGCAAAGTTTCGGCGCCAATACTCGGATGCATTTTCATAATAACCCACTCATCATCACTCAATTTCCCAGGCTTTAGCAGGATCGGGTCTGGAATACCTACTTTACCAATATCGTGCAATGGGCTAGCCGCATGGATGGTCTCAATATATTTTTTATCAATAATATCTTTGAATTTATCAAGCTTACCTAAAACTTGTGAAATTACTTTGCAGTATTCCCGCATTCGATCCAAATGTTCACCGGTATCAGGGTCTTTGGATTCGGCCAGTTTTGACATGGCAAGAATTGATGCATGTTGTGCAGAAACAATTTCACCAACTTGTTCTTTAACGCGCATTTCCAATTCTTGGTTGTATTGTTCAACCAGTGCACGATGCTCTTCTTCGCGGTCATGCAAACGTTTACGATCCAGGCTGGCGCCCACACGCGCACGTAACAACGTTTTGTTAAACGGTTTTGTTAAATAATCATCCGCACCTAATTCGATACAGCGCACCACGCTGTCCATATCATCAAGCGCAGAAACAATAATTACGGGAATATGACGGAATTTTTCGTCGCTTTTCATTTGCTCAAGTACACCAAAGCCATCAAGGTTAGGCATCTGAATATCGAGCAACACTAAATCAATCGCGTGTTCTTTTAGACGGTCCAGTGCAATTAAGCCGTCTTCGGCGATAATAATTTCAAAACCCTCACCTTTTAAGCGCCGACTGAGCACTTCTCGATTGGCTTCAATATCATCTACAACAAGAATATTTGTCATTTTTTTTAAGACTCAATAATCCATTAAATAAAAAGCATTTAAAAAAAGTTCTACAACAATAGACTTATCGGCCTATGACGACAAATTCTGAAAATTGCTTCTAATAAGATTACTAAATAGCACTCGACACTTGGAATCTGTCTAGATTTTGCTTTTGTTTGTTTGATGAATGCTCAAATGTGTGATGCAAGTGACTTAAGCAATTAAACTCAAGGTCGATTCATTGTATTATCACTCAGTTGCGCAAACACATGTACTCAATCAAACGAATTTTACTTATTTCCAGCAGTCTTTTTCTTCTTGGTGGTTGCTCTTTACTCCCCAACATTGCTCCATGGGATCGCGATTTGCTCGCTCAGGACAAAATGCTTGTGGATAAATATCGCATGGAAATGCTCGGGGACGATAAAGCCTATTTTAGTCGTGAAGCTGCTCGCGGTGGCCAAAATTTTGGTGGCGGAGGCTGCGGATGCAATTAAATTCTAAAAAGCCACTTATTAAAAATGCATTGCGCTTTGCCACACAATCTTTACTGGGCACTAGTTTAATAACACCAGCAATCGCAGCCGTGCCTAAGTGGGAAATGAATGCATCCGCGTTTTATTACCATGAACTTGAACGTATTCGTGTGTTTGAAGAAACCTTGTATATAAAAAAAGATTTAGGCAATAACGAGTTTGTAAGCTTAAAACAAACTAGCGATATTATGACGGGCGCGTCACCCTCAGGCGAAATTGCTCAGGCAGGTACGACGACAACCACGACCCCCTCAGGCACAACCTTAGTATCTGGTGACAATCAAACTCCCATGGGGCATTTTCAGGATATTCGGTTTGCGTTAGCGGCTAATTGGGTTAGTCCGTTAAGCCGGCTATGGACCTTGAGCTCAGGAGTTAACTATTCCTATGAATACGATTACCGTTCACATGGGGCAAGCCTAGTCGTTTCAAAAGATGCCAATCGCCGCTCCACCACCTTTACTGCAGGCATCTCAGGAAATTTCGATGTAATTGAACCGGTGAATGGCGTACCCGAAGCGACGCAGGCATCGACAAGTACCGTTCGTGCTGACAATGATATTAAGTCAATTATCGACGTGACTTTTGGCATTAGCCAAGTGCTAGACCGCTACCGTGTCGTAGAAATAGCTTATTTCCACGGATACATGAAAGGCTACCTAAACGATCCTTACAAATTTGCCAGTCAAGTTGGCGGCGACAGTTTCAATGAGTCAAGACCCGGTTTGCGGCAACAAAATAGTTTGTCGATACGCTTATTGCAGTACAAACAAAAAAAGCAAAAAGGCGACGTAATTGACTTAAAATACAGATACTATAGTGATGACTGGGCTGTTCAAGCACATAGCTTGGATGTTAATTACCGACGACAACTTGACAAAACCACCTATTTCCGGCCCCATATACGCATGCACTATCAAACTGCTGCGAGGTTTTATCTTTACTCACTTGACAATTTTGTACCCAATTTTTTTAGCGCTGATTACCGTTTGGCAGAACTCTACACGCTCACGGTTGGAGGATTATACGGAATAAAAATTAATAAATTGGTTGAAGCTCGTTTTCGTACCGAGTATCTGCATCAAGGTTACTTAAATAGAAAACTTGATAAGTTACAGTCCCTAATTTTCCAAGCTGTTCTAGAAATCAAATATTAAAGCAAGGTTTCACCTGGTTGAGTTTCATCAATAGGTGCTTCCCCTGTAATGGCTTCCGGGTTATCGACACCGTAAGCTGCGAACATGGATGAGGCCAAAGCAAAA
The DNA here is from genome assembly GCA_029883265.1 of Gammaproteobacteria bacterium. Taxonomy (GTDB): domain Bacteria; phylum Pseudomonadota; class Gammaproteobacteria; order S012-40; family S012-40; genus JAOUJM01. Next base: position 13,136 of record JAOUJM010000028.1, on the reverse strand, counting down.
GGTTCAAATTCGTAGCTTCCATCGTCAGGCGAGGTGAATTGTCGATTCACACCACTATCGCCAATGCGTTTGGTACGACCAACTATTTTTCCCAAGGCTCTTAATCCCTTTCCACCGACCGTATATAGATTTTGATTATTGCCGTGATCCCAGCCACGCGAATCATTCATATTCACATTGCGTCCAAAATCACCAAATACGTTTATTATGATTTTATCTGCATGCACGATCCCGGCAAGCGATGCTGAGTTTAAATGATTGGCTGCTGCTTGTAAGGCCACCATTAATTCTTGCATACGATTAGTGTAGTTAACGATCGCATCCGAATGATCGTCCCAGCCACCCAGACCACCACTACCCAAACTAACGAAAACGGTTTCCTGATTTGCCAACATCAAACTAATTGCTGCACTCATGCGACGTCCAAAATTTCCGTCACCATAACCATAAGTGGTAACCGCGTTAGCAATATCAGCAGCGGCAAAAAGTGCATCTACACGGTCTGCATATAGGGCACGTTGAATAAAACCATCACCTAGCATTTGCAAACCGACTGCTTCATTCGTTTGCAATGCAAGCGCTTCTAACGCAAGGTCTCTTGCCCCGCCATTAGCCAAACCCGCACGTGTTTGATTACTCCGTTGATAAGGATTGAAAACATTCGCACTTAAATTTGGATTCAAGGCCAAGGGTTTCAATGCGACTGGCACTTCGTGTCCCACCCGCTTAAATGCACGCGATTCACCTTCGAAAGTAATAAATGGAAATAACAATTCGTCAACAGCCTTGCCAAATGGATTATTATTCTCAATAATCCAGGCTAGCGTAGTCGCGATTCCCGGCGTATCAACATCCAAGTTGCCCACCAGATTTTGAATCACGCTAATACCATGGGCGCGATTATTATCTTTTCGCCGATTCATGGTGCGATAAATACTTAAATCACCTGAGGCCAGCATTTGTTCCATAATAGTACCACCGGCAGTGCTCCATAAATTATTAGCAGTAACCAAGGTATTGGCATCATTTGGGTTCAGATTATTGGGATATGGATTTTGCGAATTCGCATTAATATCTTCAATATTACTTAAATTACCCGCCAACTCCGACGGACCACCATAGAGGAACACGTTTATATAACGTGGCAGATTTGCAGCAGCGACATTACGAAATTGCAATTGAGGAAAATGATCTGCAAAAGCTTTTTTTGGCATTAAGGGTAACACTGGTGAAATCAAACCCGCCGCACCAAAACTTCCGATATTTTTCAAAAACGATCGACGTTTCATTGCGCACCCTCTTCAAGAAATGAGGACATAAAATAAGTTTCCGACAAGCGAGATGCATAGTCGAAAACAATATAGGCTTTATTAATTCGATTGCTTTCTGTTGCAATTTCATTGCTTAAAACCAATGTTTCGTTTCCGGTAGGTAAACGCCCAACACTGGCAAGAAAAATATACTGAAAATATTCTTCATCAGATAAATTGGTGACGAGGTCTTTGGTCACGAGACGTTCTCGCCAACCACCATCACCCGTGGCGTCCAACATATCCGTTGGTGATCCAATGCGACGGTCTAGATAAAGCGAATCTCTAATGGAATTATGATAATAAGCAAGACTTAGTGAATCGAAAAAATGAAAGGTTTTCCATGGACGGCCCAGCTTGTGACTCATACTGTGCTGATTCATGTTGGCAAGATCCGGTGGACCGCTACTTGTATTGTCATCATTCAATGAATGAAAAAAACGACCGTGTGCGTACCAATCCATGCGGCCTCCGTTACCCAGCATGGTTTCTTCATAGGTTTTTTCACGTGACATTTTTGTCAGGTATTCATAAGAAAATACGACGACATCAAAAATATCATCAAAATGCACAGGATCAATTTGCATGAGTTGATTAATAAACTGTGCTTTTTTAAGACTATCATATCCATAGAAAATATGATCAACAATACGATGCGTCATGGCAAATATAAGCATAGGATGCTCCGCCACGGCGCGGTAGAAATCTTCACAGCTGACGATACCATTGCGTCCCAATACTGAAACCGGCTCAGTGTTTGGATTTTCCGAATCAATAACTAAGTCATTTGCACGTGATAACGACCAGTTCTGACAAGCTTTGGCCGCTAAGGGCACTTCTGCATCATTAAAGTACACTAAAAATATTTCCATCATTTCACGTGTATTGTCCTCTGGCGAGCGAAAACGACGCCAGTTTTCTTGGCTAATTAAATGCTCATAGACAATTTGGCGAATACTTTTACGAGCTTTCATTCCCTGAAATAGTCGATGATAAACAGCTTCAACATCGGCAGCACCGACAGTATCTAACTCATAGGCGGGTGAAAATAGAATACTATTCGCCAAGCGGTATGCCATCCAGTGATAATAAAATTCTTTGGAAAGTGGCAACTCATGAATCATTGCCAAAGGTTTTGCGCGACCTAAACTACGAGTGGAAAATGTATATTTCTGGTCAATCATTGATTCCACCGCTGCATAGTTAACACTATCGCGATGTATGGCCTGCCAGATATTTTCAATATGATCAATCGGCTTTTTTTTCAGTGGCATAAGCCCCTTGTTTAACTCAAAAAAAGAATCGACTGGCAAGCCTTTATACAAGGTATTTAATAATTTATTCAACACTTGATATTGTTGTTCCAAAGGCATGTATTTCAAATCACCATCGGAAATGGGTCGAGCAACACCGGTTGCACGACTGCCACTATCAGGCTGCCTAGAGCCAACACATGCACTCAGCAAACTACTGACCACAAGAAGTAGGAAAATTATTTTAGACTTAGAACAGGAATACATCTAACACTCACAAGGCGGTGAAACCAACGAGAGCTTTGTCGTCCAGAGGGATAAATTCAGCTGCGGGCTACTTCACACTAAAAAGATTTAATTTCAATTAGCTATATTATTTTCTGATATTGCACTAGAAATATTAAATTTCTATTTCCTTAATAGCTTTTTGATGTCTGCTTCGGCTTTTTCTTTAACTTCTTCTCTAAAACCGTGGTGCACGGCACGAATCCGACCGCGGCGATCGATGAGATACGAACTAGGCATAGCAACCACATTATATTTTTCGGCAACCTTGCCTTTGCTATCGTATAGAATTTCAAAATTAGACTTATTCTCTTTTAAAAACTGGGCCGCTAGTTTTTTATCTTTATCCAGGTTTACCGCGATCACTCGCAACCCTTTCTTCTTATATTGAGACTGCATTTTGCGCATCCAAGGAAATGATTCCCGACAAGGTACACACCACGATGCCCAAAAATCTAAGTAGACAACTTTTCCTCGATAATTTTTCAGACTAATCTTACTGCCTTTTGCATTCTTAAGTACAAAACTATGGGCTTGCTTGCCACTGGCCGCATGAGTAGTTTCTATTACCCCTGCGCCTGTATACAAAACAAATATCATAATCGTTGTACTAATGAATAAAGACGTTAAACGCAACATGATTTCTCCGAGCTTGAATCAATTCTCTAGTGTATAGCGGGAAACAGCACTTCAAGTTTAACCAGTAATATCAACTGAATGATTGAAATAGTAGCGACAACACCTATTTCTATTAAGAAATAGCCACTTATCTATAGTCCACGACTCAAGAATAGCGGTATTTTTACCGTTATTAACGAATACCGGAGAAAATAACCATCTTAGCGATTAGGCATGGCTTTAAAAAAAATAAAACTTAGATTCAAGATGGGCGAATTATCACTCGCTCAGCGTTTTTTACTTGCTATTGCAAACGTTTTAATACTTTGTTTGTTTACTGTCTTAATGATCCTTGGAGCCGCTCAAACTCATTTAGAGGACCAGTTATTAACTAAATTACTATCAAGCTTCGACCGCAATCAATTATCCCTCATATCGAGCAAAATTCCGGACATAAAACAAAGTTTCGATGATTCATTTCAATCAACAATTTCCACTATTGGTTATTCACTAGCTGGAATTTTTATTTTTATAATTGGGGTAATCTATTTTCTTTTTGTTATTTTAATACGCAATCGCCTGCATAAACTCAATGATAGTTTGAGTGATATGGTTGAAGGTGAAGGCGACTTAACCAAACGCTTGGAAGTCAAACAAAATGACAGTATTGGTCGCATCGCATTCCTCTACAATAATTTAATTGAAAAACTTCAGCAAATCATGGCTAATGTTTCGGCACAAGCCGATCAAATGTCGGGTGCCACACAAAACGTATCCGACCTTTCCATTAATACCACTCGAATCGTTTTAGAACAAAAAATGGATACCAATCAAATTGCCTCAGCAATGAAAGAAGTGACCGCAAGCGTAGACAATATTGCTTCCAACGCGGTATTGGCGGCAGAAGCAGCAGATAAAACCGATAATGAATCAAAAAATGGTCGCCAAGTCGTTGATCAAACCATTCATGCAATCTCAAAACTCGCCACCGATGTCAATAACGCCAATGAAGTCATACAAAACTTAAAACAGCAAAGCGTCGATATCGGGGGAGTAATCGATGTTATTCAAAGTATTGCTGAACAAACCAATCTACTGGCATTAAACGCAGCAATCGAAGCCGCACGTGCCGGTGAACAAGGTCGCGGCTTCGCTGTGGTGGCGGATGAAGTACGCACCTTAGCGAGCCGCACCAAAGAATCAACTACGGAAATTCAGTCCATGATCGAACGATTACAATCGGGTGCAAATTCCGCAGTGGATACTATGGGCAAAGGCCATGAATCAGCTCAAGCGTGCGTCGAACAAGCCTCAACCGCAGGTGATGCATTAAGTGCAATCACCCAAGCCGCTGCCAATATAAAAACCATCGTGCATGATATCGCCTCTGCCACCGAAGAACAAAGTTCCACGGTGAAACATGTTGAAGAAAATATTTTGAATGTAAGCAATGCCGCCAGTGAAACCTCGACAGCGTTTATGAAGATTTCGACCGAAACAGAAGACTTAGCGAAGTTTGTTGCAGAATTACAAGAATTAATGGAGAACTTTAAATTCTGAGCCAGAATAATTGAACAAATAAAAAAGCCAGCAATCCCGCTGGCTTTTTCACTTGATCAAATCAGATGTCTAGCTTGCTTTACGCACGCGTACGACAACATCAACACCATCCGGGATGGTTCCCATTGGTAGGTTGGGTAGTCTAGCGACGTCCACTTCTTCTTTATTGATGTCAACCAGCTCGCCGGTATCAACATTATAGAAATGATGATGGTGACGGGTATTGGAGTCATAATAAACTTTCGTGGGGTCGATGATCAGCTCTTGCACCAATCCCTTTCTGGCAAAAAGACCTAGTGTATTGTAAACCGTTGCTTTGGATACTTTAGGCCGATCCTGATTCACAATCTCCAAAACTTGCTCAGCGCACAAGTGCTGTGGCTTGCTCATAAGGATTTGAGCAATCTCAACACGTTGTTGCGTCGGCGAGATTTGGTGTTGTCTCAGAATGCCGATCACTTCTGACTTGGGCATTAGTTCTTCATTTGTATATGACATGGCGTTCACTATCTATTTGTTTATCAAGGATTACACAAAAAAACCCAGTAATTAGAAGCAGGTCTATGTCTAAATTAGTCATAGACTCGATGTTAATATTCGGCAATACGGAGCAAGAATTTAGCTTTACTAAGGCTTTTTTTTAACTTTTTTTTAATTCTGCTTCTTAAGCCTAGGTGCGAACGCTGTGGGGTCTAATATCGTCGGTTGTTTAGCAATAATGTTTAGAATCAATCTCGCACTAGCGGGTGCCATCACCACTCCATTACGAAAATGTCCCGCATTAATATACAAACCGTGAATACTTGGATGGGGACCTATCACAGGCAAGTGGTCATCTGTGGCTGGACGTAAACCTGCCCAGTGGGTTTCCAGTTGATTCTCTAAAACCGGAAAGTGCGAGCAGGCAAATTCATTTAAAGCTTTAAATGCTTGCTGTGTGATTTGTTTATCAAAACCACGCGGCTCCATGGTGGAACCGACTAATACTCGTCCATCGGCACGAGGAATAATATATCGGCCTTGATCCAAAATCACATGGCGCAAGGTATTGGCTGCTATGCGATATAACAACATTTGTCCCTGCACAGGATAAATGGTTTTCGCTTGCTCAAATAAACCCGACTGACCTGACCAGGCGCCTGCACAAATCAAAACATGAGGTGCGAGAATCTCGCCTTGGTTCGTCTTTACGCCACGGACTTCATTGTGTCGAACTAAAACCTGCTCGACTGATGAACGACTTAATAGCTTCACGTTTTTATTTTTTAAAACTTGAATAACCGCTTTGAGCAAACGTGGATTTCGCACTTGCGCACGGTTTTCAAACAATAGCGCATGCGGCAATGCTGTTTTTAGTCCCGGCTCAGCTGCGTGCAGCGCAGCCCCGTCCAGCAGTTGATAACGCAATTGAGCTTGGGTTTGCGCCCAGCGGTAACCCGGTCCGTCTTCATCTTGATCGAGAAATAACATTCCACTTTCGCGGTATTCAGGATCAATATCTGTCGCCTCATAGAGTCTCTTTACCAGGGTAGGATAATAGTGCTGACTCAATGCGGCGAGTTGATTGATTGCCTCAGGATATTCCCATGGGTACAAAGGCGAAATAATACCACCGCCCGCCCAGGAGGATTCGCGCCCAAAGTCGGATTGATCTAGTATGCTGACCTCATAGCCGGCTTCACTTAACTCCAATGCGCTAAGAAGTCCACTAATTCCAGCACCGACCACAATTATTTTATCCATGTTCATCCCCATATAAGGAAAGTCGCCTTATTATACCGGTTATAGCCAAAGAATACCGTTGTTAAGTGGGCGCTCACCTTCCCGGAGAAACCCATGTTGTTAAGACAACGCTAAGCTAAATAACCGAAAATAGAAAAAAAATATTCCTTGAGGACTATGAGGAGAATGAGGGTGCAGGGACAATCAACGGGCTCACGAATAAATAAAATTCGTTTATTTTTCCACCAGAATCATACCCGGCAACGGGGTTTCAGCTTGTTGGAACTGTTGGTGGTCATGACGGTTATTGGCATACTTAGCGCCATGACGATTCCGGTTTATGTTAGCCATCTACAAAAGACTCAACTCACCGATGCGACAGCGCAGTTAGCCTTGCTTGCAAACCGTATGGAACAAGTGTATCTCGACCAGCGTAATTATGGCCAAAACCAGCAATGCTCGGTCAGCATGAGTAACACTGAATTTTTGTTTTCCTACGAATGCCAAACCGATGGTCAAAGTTATGTTTGGCGTGCAAGTAGCCAGGATAATGAATTTGCATACAGTATTGATCATCTTGGGAATAAAAAAACCTTACGTTTCGACGGACAGGATAATCCTCATGCGCCGAATTGTTGGTTGTTAGAGGCTGGGTTATGTCTTTAACTAAGCAACAAGGCACTTTGCTCATTGAATTACTCGTAGTGGTAGTGATCGTAGCCATGCTTGCCAGTTTTGCCATGCCTGGAATGCAAACCAGCGTTATCAATAATGACTTAAGTAATGGGCAAAAGATTTTGACTCAAACGTTACGAAAAGCGCGTTTGATCGCGCGTGCCGAAGGACGCTTTATGCTTGTGCGTTTGCATCAAGGCAGTAATCAGATTTTCTTGCAGCGATTGAATGGAGACGTAGTGGAAACCGTTCAATTACCGCCAAGAACTTTTTCGCAAGAACAAGTTGAATTCACTTTCAGCCCCAACGGAACCATTGGACGGATCGAGGATGAAATCGTAGTCAATTTAGCTGAGCAGCGCATTGAGCTGGTTTCAACCAGCTCAACGAGCAATCAAAAAACCACTACACAAATTAATCGGTTTGGGAATATTGCGAGCTTATAAGTACCATGAACATCTATCGGCGCAACGGATTTACGCTTATCGAGGTACTGGTTAGTGTCTTGGTATTTTCACTCGGGGTTATTGGCATCAGCCTACATCTCAGCCATAGCGTGAAAAGTCAAATTGTATCCGATGTACACCGCAACGCCATGCAAATAGCTTCACAAGTTGTCGAACCGTTGCATATTGAACTACGTCAGGGTGAATCAGCGCTAAGACATCGGCTACAACGACTGCAGTATCGCACAAACCCCGCAATACTGACGCCCAACGCCAGCAGCGGTTTGTTTTCTTTTCGCATAGCAAAAGCATTTGACGCTAATGGCAACACCTTGCTCAGCACCGACCTGGACACATGGAAGCCACCGTATACGATCTTACTAAACGTAATTTACAATAATCCCCGCGGGGAGAATATCCAATTTTCAACGACACATGTACTGGTACCATGACGATAAAAATAATTTCATTCAGCCATGGCTATACCTTAAGCGAATTAATGATCGCCCTCGCATTGGCGAGTTTAATGTCGGTGGGGGTTTTAAATTTTTTTATTGGTGAAAGCACACGCATTAAAACTGAAACCGATCGGGATTTTTCTGCGCAGGAAGTTTACACTAGCTTTAGTGTAATCGACCGACTATTGCGCCAGGCCAAGTTAGGCAGCCTGCAAATCACTTATCAGTCTCCCTTGGGCAATGGTCAACTTAATCCAGTGAATAATAGCAGCGTAGAAATCGATAATGACGCTCTGCAAATTGATTTTCTAGTACCCAACCATTACGCAATTTGGCCCAATGATGTGCCACCCTATATTAACAATGCAATCCGCATTGTCTGGCATAACAATTCCACAATGGAAGGCGCCTATAGCATTCGAATTGCACGCGCAGAAAGTTTAGCCGCCTTAGACAGTGCCTTGTTACTTACGCTGGCCGGTGGCGAGAATGATGAGTTCACTCGAATTACCAATCTTGATATCTGGCCACTCAATGTCGACTTAGAAACTCATGCCAGCGCAAACGCGCAAGCCGATAGTGGCTATTTGGTGCAAATGAACGGACGAACCGCCCGTCCCGATATGGCGTACTTAGACCCAAATCTCAATGCTGATGACGAAATGGTGCATTATCGCAGTTATGGTTTTTCAAATATTGTTGTACCTAGGAATTAAATACCATGAAATCCGTACCTAAACAACAACATGGTTATATTTTTATTTTGGTCATTATTTTTCTCGGCATTCTAATGTTGTCATCATTAAAGTTTATTGAAAATTCAACTCAAAGTTTGCGTATGTCCAGCATGTCACGTACTGCTGATGAATCGTTATTTTTAGCTGAAGCCGCTATGAACAATGTTTTTGGACTATTCTCTTATGACGGTGATTTAGATCAAGACGGTGTTGCAGACAATGAATACACAATTAACATTCAGGAAAACAATATCGACATTCCCTGGCCTTATGTGTTTTATCGCAGTGATAATCAAAGTATCGAACAAACCCATGCAAGTTTGCTACAAATTGTTGCGAATAATGAAGCGCGTGCACAGGGACAAACTTACCAAGGTAAACACGCAATACCACTAAACGCCCGTGTCAACGTTGCCAGCTTATATTCCGATGAAACTCGACCCTTGGTTTTTACCAGTAGTGATAATGGACTAGTTGCAAGCAATACCGAGTGGACACAAATTAATAACACGCAAAAAGCGGCGGTATGGGTTGAGGTAGTAAAAGACGAACAGAATGACCAAGCTTATAAACTTTATGTGCAAGCCGTTGCCCAAAGCCAGCACTCAAAAAGTTATGTGCAACGATATCTCGGCACATTTAGCCTAACCTTGGGTAGCCTGGCTGCTTTATCCGAAGCCAGCCTTGTAGCGAGCCAAACCCCATGAAGATATTCCTACGATTTCATTTGATACTTGGCATATTTTTAACACTGGCGCTTAGCCAAAACATCAATGCAAGCGGCAATAACAATGGCAGTATTATTATTGACAACAGTGGCGTGACAAACGCAAACGGGATAATGACGAATCTACGCACTGGTTCCGCCAGCGATCCCCTTAGTCGTTGTTCCAAAAATGATGCACTCGACATTAATCGCTGCAATAGTTTCAACACCAACAAAATAATGGTACTGCAGAATAATTCTAGCGGTGGCATACAAGCGCATATTGGAACGCAAAACAATCAAGCGATCGCTGATGAGAAAAAAGGCACTAGTGAGCAACTCAATTTTTTCACCCAAGATGAACATTTATTCGACCTGGATCACTTTAGAGAAGCTGCACAATGGCTCAGCCAACGAGATGAAAATAGCCAATACTTAGGACGAACCGGCGACCTTAGTTGGCAACAATTCATCAACCAAGTGGCGACTGGTGAAACACTTTATGGAATCGTACGCGTACGGGTACCACTGGTTAAAAGCAGCGAGCTAGATCACGACGACGATGATGACCGCGACGAAAAAGAAGATAAAGACGACCATGATCGCGACCACTCAGACAATAATGAAAAACATGATTCAGACAAATCACAACACTCGTCAAAGCTGTCAAAAAAATCCATGAGTCGCTCTTTGAATCATGAGCAGTCTTCAAAAAAGAACAAAAAGGAACATTATGAACTTGAAGACGATGATGACGCTGATGACGAGTCACATCAACAACGCACAGATTTGTGCGGTTGTCGACCAAGCAAGAATACCAATCTCGAACCTGGCGAAACCATTTGCGGAAAAAAATTAAGCCAACAAGCAAAAATAAGTGTGAAGGGAAGTTTATTAATTGATTTTGTAAAATGTGATCAGCACGGCGATAGCATTCCACTAAGCCAACTCAATCAAGATTCACATAAACTTTATTTCAAAGTTAATATCCCTATATTGATTAATCCCGCAGTGAGTGATAATCAAGGCGCTTTGAGCCAATTAACACAAATTAAGAACCTTATGCCTGCAGTTTCGGATTGTAGCTCCCTGTCCAACTGTGTATTACCTGTAAATCAGACCATCCCCTATCAACTCGTTGACGCCGAACGTAAAGCCGATTTTTTATATCGTACTGGGCAAAACCTAAGCGCCAGTATATTTAGTCAACTTAGCCAAGCCAGCCAATTTCAATTGACTTTACCTTCGGGTTACACCAGCGCCTGGCAGGAAGCGCTAAGTAAATTAAATATTAGTATTGCTCAGTGGAAATATTTTTGGCGTGACTATTATCCAAGTAAAACCAATATCGAAACCGGCGATCACCGACCCTTCACCCAGGATGATATTCGCAGCAATCGTTTTATCGATTTACCAGCATATATGTATTCAGGTGGCCTAGTGGATATGCATAGTCATGTTAATATTTCAGGATTGGTTTATGTGCCTCAGGCACTTGAATTGGAACAGGTAGGTTATGTAACTCTAGTCAATAAACCTGTTGAAAACAATAAACCCGACGACGATGATGCTAAAGATAAAAATTACTCCGATGATGATGATCATAAAGAAAAGAAACAATCAAGCCACAAAAGTCTTAGTAAACGTTCATCAGAGAGCCACGCCAATAAAGAAAAAAATGATGACGACAAATCCGATGACGATGATAATAAAGATCAATGCGGCAAAAAAGAAGGCGATGACGATGACCATTCAGATGACGACGACAGCAAATCCAAGCAGGACCACAAACGCAAGTCATCTTCATTAAAACGCTCATCAGAGAAAAACACTGATGACAAAAAACACGATTCTGAAAAATCTGATGATGACGACCACAAAGACAGCGATCAATCCAAACCATGTGTGAAAAAAATATTGAGTCCCGCGATGCAATATATTCGTGGTGCGATTATTGTGCGGGATGCTTTTTATATTGAAGCAAATAAGGGAATCACATTGCTTAGTAACGATCCCGATAGCTATAGCGACATTCCTTTGTCAGACCGTCTCGGCATGGCCGGACGCTTTAAACCGTTTCGCTATCAATCCAGCAATAACAATAATGGCGACTCTAACTCGCCCGGTGGAACGAATAATCCCAATACACCGGGTGGTGGCGCAGCCTCACAAAACGGTTCAGAATGGATAGAGATTCGTGCGCAATAAAACTATTGCTTACCCCAACAGGTTCGTTTTTGTGCCGTATCAATGACCGGCCCATCTTGGTTTAGCTCGATAGTCGCGCAACTGGCATCATTTGCTTGTGAACCTATGGCAGTAGCTGTAATAGTGTAGTTGGTTACATAACTATCCGTGCTACTCATACTGACTTGATAATGGCGTTCATTAGAGAGAAAACCATTGGCATCACTACTTAAACCAGAGCCCGCCAACGTATCCCAATAAGTCGCACTGACAGCTCTTTGGCGTTCTTGCGCCAATTGCAATGTTAACAAAGTGGTTCTGGCGTCGGCTCTTCGGCTATTTTTTACTGAATCATTATAGGTGGGATAAGCAACTGCCGCCAAAATCGCAACAATAGCCACCACAATTAATAATTCAACTAAGGTAAAGCCAAACTTTTTATCTGTTTTTATCATGAAGCCACCTCATTCACAGTTTCCCACTAAGCAAAACGTATTGAACTCACGCAGATTTTATACCAGCCTTCATACCAAAAAGCTCAATGCTTATTTAGACGACTCAATTTAGAAAAACTTTAAAAAATTACTTCTGCTTCCGATACATTAACGTCTATTGATCAACGGATTTCTGAATCGTGAAAAATTTTGATAAGGCTGGATTTACACTCATTGAACTACTAATCATAATGACTGTGGTCATAATCATGTTAGGTATTGGTGTGCCATCCATGACAGATATGTTTGAACGTCGTAAATTGAAAAACACATTGGAGGTACTTAATAGTGAAATCATGTTAATCCGTAGCGAAGCTGTATTACGCAATGCTAACGTTTATATGTCGGTGAGCACCAGCGTGCCCTGGTGTATTGGATTCACTTTAAATGCAGCTGGATGTGATTGTAAAACCGCGAATGCCTGTCAAATCGACTCACGTGATCGCATTATTATAGCGGACGATAATCCGGGCATTAGCATCCAAAGTACTATCGCCACTGCTACATTCAGTCCCACCGGCCCGGTTGATAATACAGGCACAATAACTGTCAACACTAATCGTGACAATTTAACTGCAAATATCCAAATCAATCCCGTGGGTCGATTGAGAATTTGTACCGATGATGTTCCCGGCTACTTAGCTGATGGCAATTGTTAAAATCAATAGCTGCTTGAAATAAAAGC
>JAOUJM010000480.1 GCA_029883265.1 Gammaproteobacteria bacterium | reverse complement strand
AACGCGTAACTTTCGATATAACAAGCGGCCCCAAGGGTCAACAGGCATCGAATATTAAACCAGAATAAAATCGAACAGAAGCAAACTAAGAACCCCAGCTAGACCGGGGTTCTTATTGTCCAAAAAAAACAGGATATCTTGAACTGGGGTCTACGAAAATCCAATCCGGTCATCAAGCAGTTGCACCGAACGTCAAGGCCTCGCACCAAAACTCTTCCTAGTGTAAAAAAATAACACATCAATTACTACGACTGCGCATTTTCGCCTTAAATTAACACCCCCTATTTCATTCCAGCTGGCGGTTTACAATAAACCCTCGCGGGAAATTCTTCGTTTCGACGTGAGTTTCTGATTACATCTCCGCCTTGTCTAATACAAACCATTGTTGCTTTATCCAAGCTAGCAAAATATTCATTTGATCCTGGCAGGTCGGATATAGGTGGAACGTTTTCCCTAATTCGAGCACATACATCTGATTCATTGGATTTTGCAAGATCATCCACCATGGGGGGCAACGGACATAATCCGCACGGATCGCCTGAACACAGACACCCCTTGCATGCGGCTTGAACCGGCATGGCAACGATACCCAACCACAAAACCGCAGCAAGTGAACCAACTATTTTTATCAATCTAATTAATTTCAACTTCATAACACTTTTCCTTTGAAATTCCAACTAATCCCCTATAAATGCTCACCTATTAACCATCCAGAAACATGGATCAAAAAGTTATCATAATCCTAAAAACCGCAGCTGAATAGGCGTATCGCCGAATTTGTATATATATCGCTGCAGTGAGTTAGAACGGCCATTACGGTTTAGGATAGCACACGCGCAACTAAATCTTCAGGGCCATCCAAATTCGCTACCGATTATAAAACCATATAAAATGAGAAGATTTTTTTGATTATATTTCACGGGAAGCAAAATTTGATCACGACTGCCAATATCACCATGCAATTCGGGGCAAAGCCCTTGTTTGAAAACGTCTCCGTTAAATTTGGTGACGGCAACCGTTACGGCCTGATTGGCGCTAATGGCTGCGGAAAATCTACGTTTATGAAGATTCTTGGCAACGATCTTGAACCCACGTCTGGCAATATCAATCTTGATAAGGGTGAGCGCGTTGGGAAGCTTCGCCAGGACCAATTCGCATTTGAAAATTATCTGGTCATTGATACCGTTATGATGGGGCATGAGGAACTATGGCACGTCAAAGAAGAACGAGACGCAATTTATGCCAATCCAGACGCTACCGAAGCAGAGTATATGCATGCCGCCGAATTAGAATCACGTTTTGCAGAATTAGACGGTTACTCCGCAGAAGCACGCGCTAGTGAATTGTTGTTGGGTGTTGGCATTCCTTTATCTCAGCACCCGGGCCCTATGAGTATGGTTGCACCCGGTTACAAACTACGCGTATTATTGGCGCAAGCCTTATTCTCTGATCCGGATATTTTACTATTGGATGAACCCACCAATAATCTGGATATTAATACGATACGCTGGCTGGAAAGCGTGATTAATACCAGCAGAAGCACTATTGTCATTATTTCCCATGACCGCCACTTCTTAAATAGCGTTTGCACCCATATGGCCGATCTGGATTACGGCGAAATTCGCATTTATCCGGGTAACTATGACGAATATATGACCGCATCCACCCAGGCTCGAGAGCGTATGTTAGCGGATAACGCCAAAAAGAAAGCCCAAATTGCCGAGTTACAATCCTTTGTCAGCCGTTTTTCCGCCAATGCATCTAAAGCCCGGCAAGCCACCAGCCGGGCCCGACAGATTGAGAAAATAAAATTGGAAGACGTTAAGCCCTCCAGCCGTCAATATCCTTACATCCGCTTTGAAGTTGATGACAAAGAAAAACTGCATCGTCTGGCGGTTTCAGCCAAAAACATTGAAAAAAATTACCCTGGAATGGATCAGCCAATACTGGAAAAATTTAATATCGATATCGAAGCAGGTGAAAAAGTGGCT
>JAOUJM010000027.1 GCA_029883265.1 Gammaproteobacteria bacterium | reverse complement strand
CCAGATATTCTAGAATCAATCCATTAAGGGTTTTAGGCCCGTCGGTCGGTAATTCCCAAAACATGACTCGATTTAGGTCGCGGATATTGGCGCTGCCATCCACGAGATAGGTGCCGTCTTCTTGTGGATGAATATCGCTAATTGTTGTCGAAGGATCAGTGGTAAATTCGCCTACAATTTCCTCAAGTATATCTTCCAATGTGACCAGTCCGCGTATATCGCCATACTCATCAACCACCAGTCCAATACGACGCTCTTGACGCTGAAAGTTTAATAATTGAGTATTTAAGGGCGTAGCCTCGGGGATAAAATAGGATTCACGCAATTGTTCCATAATGTGTTCTTTGGTAAGTGCCTGTTCGCCAGTGAGTGCGTGCACGATATTGCGTAAATGAACAAATCCGAGAATATTATCAATATCACTTTTATACACAGGTAAGCGAGTGTGTTGCGCGTGAGCGATCAAATCATGAATTTCATCAATATCGTCATCCAGATCAATGCCAAAAATATCATTTCGTGGCACCATAATATCTTCGACGGTGACTTGCTCCAGGTCGAGAATACTTAACAGCATGGATTGGTGGCGTTTGGGAATCAGTGCACCAGCTTCATTTACCACAGTACGTAATTCTTCACGACTTAAATGCTGTTCACCACTATCATCTTCAGGATCGACACGAATTAAACGGAGAAAGCCATTGGCTATGCCATTAACACTCCAAACCAACGGGTAAAGTAATTTCAATAAAGGTGTGTAAATATACGACGCAGGAAATGCAATGCGTTCCGGGTTAAGAGCCGCCAGGGTTTTTGGCGCAACTTCGGCGAAAATAAGAATCACCAGTGTGAGCAAACCGGCACCAATGGCAATTGCAGATTCTCCGCCTAGGCGCAAAGCAATAATCGTCGTGAGCGATGAAGCTAAAATGTTGACAAAATTATTACCCAACAGGATTAAACCGATGAGACGATCCGGTCTATCGAGTAATTTTGCCGCTCGAAGGGCGCCTGAATGTTTGGTCTTGACCAAATGACGCAAGCGATACCGGTTTAAAGTCATCAAACCAGTTTCAGAACCCGAAAAAAAAGCGGAAAGAATTAATAAGAAAATCAACACACCGAACAATACGGTGAGTGGAATGTCGTTCATAGGCTAAAAAGCGCTTACGCCTCCATTGGTTTCAGGTGTATATTACCCAGGTCTGATGAAAGTCCGCAAGTCATCTGTGCCGGCTTTACTACCTTTGGGTTACGGTTTCGTAGCACAATGCATGCTAAGATTCACCCAAAATGATAAATGTAATTTACATGAAAACGCTAATAAAAACGAATGTAATTTTACTACTTATGAGTGGTGGCCTGGCAATAATAAGTGGCTGCGACAATTCTTCGGTGTCGCAGGATCATGAGAACCCATGAGATCGTCCCATTTATTCATATTCAATCCACAACAGCGCAAACAGCTGTTGTGGATTTGGTTTTGCGTCTTAAAAAAACGCACAACGATATTATAATGACGATAAACAATTCACTCCTCGCCGTTGTCGGTGATATTTTTTCAATTATACAAGCTCACTAACAAAATAATGAAATGCACTATGTTGCTTCTCTGGAGAGCATTCACGGTGGTGAAACCATTAATATCCAGTTTCAACAGACAAATGTCGTTGATGCTGTGAATAATTTTGTCACCTTGCCGGGGCGCCCAAGTTTGCATGTTCAAGCCGATCCCAATAGGCAGAGTCGTGGTCAACGTTTAGAGGATCATTGTTTGCCAGCTACTATCGGTCGAGAATTGCAAGTCCATTTAGTTGCAGATTGCATTAATGATTTTAATTTCAGTCACGAAATCATCGATAACAATGTGGCTATCTTGCTGATCGATGTTGCCGAAATTACGCGTTCAGAAAATCAAACTGAAAATAGTTGTTATGTGATTGTTTCATTAGATTTCCATGAGGACGGCGATTTGGATATTGAATTTGCACCCTCTGGCGAAATCGAAGCATCACAAACCGTGCAAACTCAGTTTTTGTCTATTCCCTAAAAAAAGTCGTCGGCTTTTTTATCATTTGTTTCATTGTTTTGAGTATTGTTAAAATTCGCACCAGAATTATTTCTTATATTCTTGATTGAGGTTTTTTAACGGCTGTTCCTTTTTCATTTTTTTTGTGTTAGTAGTTTATGCGTAGAATCCAATTTCTTTCGAGGTGAATTCAATTGCTTATTGTGCGGCAAAATCAATTGCTACAAATCCAGTATAAAAATGAACAATTTCGCACTGAGATGAAAGAGTTTTTGCAGAATTTTTTCCCGGAACAAATTTCTACTTTTTCAATGCATGAATTAGATGAAAAAATCACACAACTATTTAATCGAAGCACTAACTATGGTTTATTCAAAAAACAAGATTATTTGCGTTTTTTCAGTTTGTGCATGATTTTTGGCGATAATTGGGAGCATCAGCCTGAACAAACTTGGATGCATGAACGTATGCAGCAAAACCATGCTGGGGATGTATCGCAGCGTTTGTATGAGCTGTATCAGCAATGTTTATATCGACTTGAAGAATCCATATGAAATCTATAACGGCGAAACCAGCGAATCCAGTGGTAACCCGTTTAGTGCACGCTGATGCACAAGCCCAGCAATCAAGTAACGAAGATATTACAAGCGAAGATTGTGCAAAAGAAATTAAACAAGGCATGATTCGTTTTATGGCTTGGCATATAAGCGAGCTTGGTGGTAGCGAGACTAAGCCGGACAAGCGCAATGAAACAGAAATCGAGGCGATCGCTGAAATTATTCATCAAATGAAAATTAACATTTGCTTGCTAGGGGGCGTGGCAATATCCGCACCCGATAAGCTTGTGGTGACGACGCTTGATGATGGTTCTGTGTTTTACCGCTATGAGCCAACCGATAAGGAAAGTGGGTGGCAGGAAGCCAATAACATTCTCAACGTGCTAAAACAAAAAAATCCTGGCGCACACTGGAAAATTTCGGTGTTGCGGGATGATGACGGACATCTGGTCGGTGCAAATAACCAATGCAGCTGTTTTTTATATCAATCAGCACAAGGAATACGATTAAAATCAATTTCCCTAATAAAGGCTGAATCTTCACCTGAGTTGAAATTGTCTCACTATCATTATTATGCAAAGTTTTCCGTGCCGAATACTGAATCAGATTATTCTTTTGATGTGCCGATTGCAAGCCCGCTTGTCGAGCACATGGATTCAAACGACTATCTGCAAGCACAAATCACTGCTGATGTTGAGTTAGATGAAAATTGTATTTTTGCGATTTCCTGTCCTAGTGAAATTAATATAAACAAAGCGGCGTTTAATCGTTATCGTTCAAAATTGAAAATCACCTACGAGGCTTTACCCCCTCAGGGATCAGTTTTAGTGGAGCCAATCTGGCAACACATTCACGCAAACACGTCTGGATTAGTTGATAATCCATTATTGTTAAACGCGACAGATGTTATGTTGCAAGATCGGTTGGCGAATTGGGGTGCAATGCCCGCATTAATGCATCCAGATTTCTATGCGAGTGTGAGTGGAGGTATATTTGATTCTATTTTACTACGACAGAGCGCTCAGTCTCACATACAACTAGCCAATACCCGTATCGTGGATTTAGTACGTGCCTGCTGTAGCGAAGAAAACAGCGCCAACCAAGCAGCCTATGGTGTGGTGGACGATGTGAGTGACATTGAATTTGTTGAAACAGGGGTTTTGGTGTCGATAGTGGCGAAAGCCGAGGTCAATCAAAGCAATGTCATAAAAAGCGAGCGTGATAATGATATCGCCATGCAATATAGTCGTAGTATGCGTTTTGCGCGAAGTATCTCGATCCATTGGCCGGTTATCACTGATATTTGTTTGATGCAACAAATTGATGAATAGGATATGAACCATGCCAATAATTGAGACTGGCCAAGCGTGTTTGGAAAATCTGGCAAATCATGCTTCAGAGAAAAACAATCTTAATATTGTTCTTAAGTCACAGAAGAACGTCGCATATTACTGGAAATATGGACCGATTCATCCACTGCAGTCGACACAAAATATTCATCAGACGCTTGTGCATCAAGGTAAACGAGCAAAAAAGACCGTCGCGGAAAAAGAAGCCGTGGAAAAAGACATACTGTCGCGCTTTTGCCAATTTAATGCAAGTGAGGCTGAAAATTTTGTTACCGATAACATTGGTGTTGATGACACGCAAGATCCAATCGCAAAAAAACTTTCGGATTGCAAAAAGCGGCTTCGAAAAGCAGAAAAAAAAATCAAAGCATTCGCAAAAATAAATGCAAATGACATAATCGATGTCAATCTTAAAGTAGAATTAAAGTCTGTCTACGATGACCTTAGTCAATTGTTAAATAAATTTGGTCAAACCTCGGTGGAGAACATTAAAGACCTTAAAGAGATTAATGGGCATTTGGCAAAAATTAATTCAGCTTTGAATGCAAATACCGATTACAAAACCTGGAAAGATCTCTGTAGCGATAACCTGTCCGAAGCGTTAAGTCAACTCGAAGAAGTCACAGATGGAATTGCCTGTGTACAAATGTTTTATACAATAGAGCCATTCTATTTGTTTCGGTTGTTAGTCGCGTATCAAGTGTTGAGTAAGCACGAGGTAACCGATAAGGAGGCCGGTGATGCGAGTAAAGAACTAACGGGTTTGCTGAATAATTATAAAATTGTTTACAAGGGAAATGAAAAATATCAAATCTTATTCGATTGGTTGCGTGAGAAAATATGTGATTTTTCAAGCGAGATTAACAAACTCGATGCAAACCATGTGAAGTTTCACTTGAAGGGTGGGCGTGCCTTAGAATATTTGCTAGGAAATGGCGAGGAAGGTGAGAATGACTGGGATACTTCGATTCTTATTAACCCCAGCCTGCCGGCGAAAGAGTGGTATGAACTGTTCAATAAAGTGAACAACTTGGTTTTGGAAAAATTGAACGAATACAAACTTCAATTCTATATACATATGCATCAGGATCATTGCCTTGATTTTTTGACGAAGAAAGTACACAACGCTCCCAGCGATCTTGAATACAAGCGTAATTGTAAAGCTGAGCTGATCGATATTGGAATACCCCGTCGTGACACCGCTGAGGCGTGGGAGCAGTGGACCCATACGGCACCCCATATTATCAACAAAGATCATGAGCCACCGATTCCAGGTCATATGTATTATGTTGACGAATATGTGTTAATGATTCGTGAGGTGTTGGCAAACGTATCCACTTCGGTCTCCAAAGTTAAAAAGCGTTTATCTCGAATGTTAAAAGTCCTGCAATTAGATTCTGACGTTTTTGATATCAAAATCAAAACAAAAAAAGACAAGATAGAAATTATTTTGAATGACACATTGCCTGCTCATGACAGTTTTTCCAAACCCGAGCAGCGTTTGTATGTGAGTATGGTGAGCCAGTTTATTCATGCGTTTGAATTGCAGACGGAAGCGGGACTTCGGCAACATTTCTATTCCAAGTTAAAAAAAGATATCGAAGGAATCGCAAATCTAGATGTTCGACCGGATTTGGAAAACGGTTTGACTGTTGATGAAAAAAAACTTTTAAAATTGCTCACCTTGTTTGCAAGTTTATCCGATAGTTTGCAGGATCACTTAAAGGCGCGACAAACGTATCTTGGTTTGACTGAAATGGATACCTTAAATAAAGACTATCGTCGCATTAAAGCTGAATTAAAAAAGCTTAAGGATTTAGCCAGCGAAAAGAATATTAACGCTGAAGAACTACGCACAAAGTTAGAAGCCATACAGCGCAAGGAAATTGAAAAAGGCGTAAAAGAACAACATCTCAATCTAGCGGGTCGTTTGCGTTCTTTTGTCAAAGCCTTGTATACGGCCTCTTTATTTAGTGAGTCAGAAGAAATGGAGGTAGTCTATGCGGTTACGGGCAGCTTTGCCGCTTATTTGTATGCTGATTATGCACGTCTGCCGGAGGAAATGACATCTTTATTGGATCCGGTCAGTAAACTATGTATCACGTTATTTACAATGAATAAGGTAGACCCAAAACAAGTTTACGAACTGTTTTTAAAAACAGCACTAGAGAACTATTTGTGCGGCCCCGATAATATCTTTATAAACCAATCTGTCGACGATATTGACGGTGAAAACCCTATTTACTTGCCACTTCCCGAGGCGAAGATTGGGGAGTATCAATATCGGCCCATGGCTGTAGAAATCAGGATTGAACAATATCGTTCTACGAATAATCATCCGGTACCGCAACTTTCGTTTATTTGGGGATACCCGGTAGTCGCTATTAATGAACTTATTCGAGAATATGAAAAACAATCCGCCTTGGCGGAAGAGTTTGGCGTGGTGCAACAGAAAAAACAAACAACTCAAATTCTTAAAGAACTGGCAACGCGTTTTGGTTAAACCGATATTAGACTTGGGATATTGAACTATGATTAACTTTATGAGCAGTTATGGCCAGATTGAACTGCGTGCTGAATCACAGGAGTCAAATGTAATAGATGATCTAGTTCTTGTGGAACACATTTTACGGGAAATTGTGACGCATGAGGAAAACCTATCCTGGCTCGAACAATTTTTGCCAAACGAGCTTGGGTATTTTGAACCGCTTAATACTGATCCTCATCTTCTGCAACAACAACTTATGGAGTTGATTGAGCGAAAAAAACTCTATTTGCACCAAGCAAAAGTGAAACCTGCATCGACTTCAATACCTAGAGAAAAACCCGCGTCATCACCTGTGGCGAAACCCAAGCCGGTTGCTGCTTCTGTAGTCGATAATGAACCTGAAGCAGTAGAGCCCCGGAATGAAGATGAAAAAAAGCAACTGGAGACTTTATTACGAGCGGCAAAAAGTGCAAAAGCTGTTTGCCAGGTGTGTGAGAAAGTTGCCGGGCAAAACCGAACGGGATAAATACTATGTCGCTCGAAAGCAAACAAACAAATATTTACGCAATCGTAGATGCGGCTCAAGATAAGCGTTTGCAACAGGCCATTGAAAAATCTGGCTGCTTATATCGTTGTCTGCTGGATATTTATGAATATCCGGCACTGGCAAGTGCTGCGCCGTATCTGGTGAAAACGAATCCGGATACGCTTTTTTTCAAGGCCTTATTTAGTGAAGGACTAGGATTACATTGGTGCAGTTTCGCTACTAGTGTTTATTCGTTTGATATTGTACTAGAACATTTTCAGTTTTTGCTCTACGTGAAATTGGAAACGGGAAAGAAAATGTTATTCCGTTACTATGATCCACGAGTGATGCGAGCATATTTGCCTAGTTGCAATATGCAAGAATTACAAAGCGTGTTTGGACCGATTGAATCTTATTGGCTTGAAGATGATTTGGGTCAACATTATATTCGTTTTCAACTAATGCAAAAACAATTGAAGAAACAGACCTTGAATTTTAACAATCCAAGCGTCGAACCAGCCTAAGTATTCATCATGTGACTATCCACTGTAATAAACACAGTTTCAATATGTGGTTGAAACTCATATTTTGTATGGAATGAATATGAGGAATTGTGATCCTTTTGCCAGTCGATTGGCTTTTGACAATTGAATAGTTTTAAATATGTAAAGCATTTGTTTTTTAACTTTTTTGCTGCCTTCGTCGCTATTAAGCAAAGGATAGTCGCGATAGAATTCGCTCAATTTAAACATTAAACAACATCAATTGGGTTTTTCATGGCAAGTCGCCAACCACATAAACTTCGTTATGATCTTGATAGCTTACGAGCCTTATTCGAAAAAAGCGATGATGCATTAATTCTGCATGATTTAACAGGGAGAATATGTGATGTTAACCAGTCCCTGATTGATAATCTTGGATATACGCGGGAAGCATTATTGCAAATGTCTTTATACGACATAGAGCTTACTGCGCAGAGCATTGATCGAGGGGAATGGCGAAAAATAATTAGTGAAAATCAGGTCATTCATACTCAAGGTGTGCATAAACGCAAGGATGGTAGCACCTTCCCGGTGAGTTTAACAATAAGTGCAATTCATATTGATGGTGCTGATTATATTGTAGGTTTTGCGCGTAATTTAACTCAGAATTATAATGCCGAGAAACATGCGCAATTCACTCAGTTTGCAGTGGATAATGCGGGAGATTCAGCTTTTTGGTTGGAGGCAGAAGATGCTCGAATTTTGTATGTGAATAAAAAGGCATATCAATCACTGGGCTATGCGCAAAAAGAATTGTTAAAGTTAAGTGTTTTTGATTTGTGTCCTTTTTTTTCCACTCAAGATTGGCAATTGTTTATTGACTATTTATTAGAAAATGAATTTCTCGTTTATGAATCACAATACCAACACAAACAAGGTCATTCGATTCCTGTAGAGGTAACGGCGAAATACATGCAATATGACCAACATGGTTATGTGGTTCATTTTGTGCGCGACATTAGCAAACGTAAAAGAAACGAAAAAATATTAAAACAAGCCAAGCGTGAGGCTGAAAAAGCCAATCTCGCTAAAACAAAATTTCTAACTTCCATGAGTCATGAATTAAAAACACCTTTGAATGCGATTATTGGCTATAGCGAAATGCTGTTGGAAAATGATGATGTGGTTCTAACGCCCGAGCAACATCATTTTGCGCGCTCCGTATTAAATGCAGGCAAACATTTATTATCGTTAATTGAGGATGTCTTGGATTTAGCCAGGATTGAGTCGGGACAAATGGAATTGCATATAGAAGCGGTTTCACTTAATGAAATTATTGAAGATAGTTTGCGTTTGGTCTTGCCATTAGCACAGCGAAATCATGTATCCATTCATAACCATATCAAACAAGCCGAACAATATTGGGTCGAAGCCGATTTTATTAAGAGCAAACAAGTATTGATTAACTTATTGTCGAATGCCATCAAATATAACCGACTAGAGGGCGAAGTTAATTTAAAATTGCAAGCAATGGATGGACAGTTAAAAGTATGTGTATCAGATACTGGCATAGGCATTCCTGATGAAAAACAGGCCGAATTATTTACCGCATTTAATCGATTAGGCCAAGAGGCGTCGAATATCGAAGGTTCAGGGGTTGGTTTGATTGTGTGTAAAGAATTGGTGGAGCTGATGGGTGGGCTGATGGGCTTCGAGAGTATTCCAGAACAAGGCAGCTGTTTTTGGTTTAGCCTACCAATTAAACAATCCGCATAGGCAGCATTAATTTTAACTACTTTCTCAGTAACACTCCCAAAACCAGTTATCTTCTGCAAGAAATTCAGCTACTTATGGATACATGATTGAAGAATCCCGCAGTAGCTGGGGAGTTTTTCGCTTATAGCTATTTTTAAGATTGCATAGCCAAGGTGAGACCTGGCTTTGTTCTTGTAACCGATTGAAAACAAATAACTAATTACTGGCTTCAACGCGACATACAAATAATTCATAAAAAAGGCTAAATTCTGGCTTGACTGCGACGATATGTGTATATACACTGTGTATATGCACTTTAAGACTTTTAAGGATGAGAAAGATGTTGGAAGAAACAAACGACAAACTAAAATGTATTAATTTACAAATGCTTAGGACGAGCCATTGGGTGTTAAAGACTTATGATGATGCCTATCGACCTTTTGGTATACGGGCCACTCAATTGCCTGTGTTGAGTATGATTGCTGAGAGCGGGCCGGTAACTATTAAGCTCATTGCAGCGGAAATATTGTCCGAGCGCAGTGTTCTTAGCCGAAAATTACAGGTTATGGAAAAAAATGGCTGGATACGCCAAGTGCTTATTGATTCTAGCCGAGAAAAAGCGTTTGAATTAACGCAGCAAGGCCGAGAGTTATTGGATCGTGTTAAACCCGTGCGTTGGCAAGTGCAGGAATCGATTTTGGGTAAGCTTGATGAATCCGAACAGGATTTGATGTTGGGCTTATGTGATAAGTTGCGCAGCTAAAAGCGTGCTTATTTTAAGGTTGAAAGTGTATATACACGGCCATATATTTTAGATAGAATGTTAGAAAATTAGGAGATACTTATATGTTTCAATTCATATCAGGTGAACAAGCCCGCTTATTGGTTGCAAGTGGCGCTCAATTAGTTGATGTGCGTAATCCACATGAGTACGCCAGTGGTGCAGCGCCAGGCGCGAAAAATATTCCACTAAGCGTCGTACCTGTACGCGCTCATGAACTTGATTCGAGTAAACCAGTCGTTTTGTATTGTGTTTCTGGGGGGCGTAGTGCGCAAGCAGCCAGTGTGTTGCAAAGCTTAGGCTTCCCGGAAGTGCATAACGTGGGTTCAATGAGCAATTTTATTAATGGCTAAATGTCGAATTTGAAGGAGAGATCAAATGCAAATCAGACAACTTTTTGATGCGGATACGAGTACATACACTTATTTTTTATATGACGAAAAGTCAAAAGAAGCCGCCATTATTGATTCGGTGAAAGAACAATTCGAGCGTGATAAAGCCTATGTTGAGCAATTGGGTTTGAACCTAAAATATGCATTAGAAACACATGTGCACGCGGACCATGTCACGGCTTCTGGTTTATTGCGTCAAGCCTTCGGTGCCCAAGTTGGCGTGCACGAAAGCAGCCGTTCAGCCTGCGCTGATATTTTAGTGCAAGATGGTGATAAGTTTGTTTTGGGTGATCAAGTAATCGAAGCGATACACACCCCCGGTCATACCGATGGTGACGTGACTTATAAAATCGAAGGCGCCTTATTTACTGGTGACGCGTTATTAATTCGTGGTTGTGGTCGCACAGACTTTCAAGCCGGTAATCCCGAGCAACTGTATGACTCGATTACCAAGAAGCTTTTCACTTTGGCAGATGACACGACTGTCTACCCTGGTCACGACTATGCCGGTTTTACTTGTTCAACTATTGGTGAAGAAAAAGCATTTAATCCACGTTTAGGTAATAACAAACCTAAAGATGATTTTGTGGCTATTATGAATGGATTGGATTTGCCAAATCCCCGTCGTATAGATGTTGCAATTCCTGGTAATATGAAATGTGGTCTTGCATAGTTTTTTAAGTCATAACAAAGCTCCTGTTAAAACCTCATACTAGTTATGAGGTTTTTTTTATTAAAGCCAGTCTAATTTCTTGTCGATATATCTGGGTATTCATGCGTCTAGAGACAGGGAATGCCAGTTAAATTTTTACAATGGATTCGTCAGAAACGCCAGCCAAGTGTACTACGTCGTTTGGCTTTGGCTTGTTATGGTTTTGGTATTTTTATGGGCTTAATTTTTCCTGCGTATGCACAGTTTTTTGTCGAATGGAAAGCGGGCATGTATTGGTTTTTTGCGGCAGGCTGTTTAATAGCAGGATTTATGATTGGTTTTGTTAATTTCTTGCTGGTTAAAAAAATGCTGTTGTCCTATCTGATGCAGATTGCGAATCTAACTCAAGCGCTTTCACAAAACGATTTAACCCAATCTTGCAAGCTGCAGAGTCAGGATTTCTTGGGTGATATGTCGAACAATTTTAATCGCATGATTGTTAATATGCGTTATGTTATTCAGGATGTGCGACAGAAAATAGAAGTGGTCGCCAACACTGCTGAGACAATGAATCAAGTCACGGAGCAAACTGAATCCGGTGCGCGCAAACAGCAACACGAAACGGATAAAGTCGCAACTGCCATGGAAGAAATGGCTGCAACGGTTGAAGAAGTTGCAAAGCACGCGGCCTCCGCAGTGGAATCGGCGCATCAAGCCGATGAATTTTCAAATCACGCTAAAACTGTAGTCAATGACTCAATCATAAAAATGGATCACTTATCCACAGAAGTGGAAAAAGCAGATACGACTATTGATGCATTAGCCAAACAAAGTGAACAAGTGGGCGTAGTGCTGGAAGTCATTACAGGTATTGCTGAACAAACAAATTTGCTGGCATTAAATGCTGCGATCGAAGCTGCACGCGCGGGTGAGCAAGGGCGAGGTTTTGCAGTCGTTGCCGATGAAGTTCGTACATTGGCAAATCGAACTCATGAGTCCACCAATGAAATAAAAACCATGTTGGAGCAATTTCAGCAAGGTAGTCATAGCTCAGTGCAAGCAATGATGGCTGCGCGAGACCAAGCACAAGCCAGTGTTGACCAGATTGCCAAAGTTGCAGACGCCTTGGCTTCAATTACTGAATCTGTGAGCAAAATTGTCGAAATGAATACACATATTGCGCATGCATCGTCGGAGCAACATAAAGTAGCCGAAGAGGTGAATAGCAACGTTATGGAAATTAACCATGTAGCCGATTCCGTCGCCGAAGCCGTTTCCACAGCGCGTGCTGACAGTGAAGCCATGACAGCGCTGACAAGTGAGTTGCAAGAGCTGATTAAGCGTTTCAAGGTCAGTTAGTGTACAAACTTCCCGCTTAATAATTAATGTTAATCTTGTGCATACATGGCATAATGCGCCTCGCTGAAAACGTGTTCGTCAAAAATTCAGTTCATACGGCGATAAAACAGTTGAATTTCAGCAATTAATTGTTATTATAGGGCAGCGTTTAGAAACAAGGACTTAATGTCGTGGCCGATCGCAGATTACAAGTTTTTTACACCGTTGCGAAGCTACTGAGTTTTACCAAAGCAGCTGAGACATTGCATATGACTCAGCCCGCAGTCACATTCCAAGTCCGCCAACTCGAAGAATATTTCAACACACGTCTATTTGACCGTACCCACAACCGGATTTCTCTGACAGAAGCAGGAAAACGGGTTTATGAATATGGCGCGCGCATATTTGAACTCTATGGTGAAATGGAAAACTCTGTGCGTGAGTTAACAGGTGAAGTCAGTGGCGTGTTAATTATTGGCGCCAGCACCACGATTGCTGAATATATGTTGCCGGCTTTACTCGGCGATTTTAAATCACAATATCCCGATGTCAATGTACGCCTTAAAGTTTCAAACACCGAAGGCATTGTCTCTATGGTGGAGAATAATGTGACAGATTTGGGTGTGGTTGAATCGTCAGTGCATAACAAAAACCTTGCAGTCGAATTGTGCAAAATGGATCAACTAGTGGCGATTGTACCGCATAGCCATCCACTGGCCAGTCAAGGCAAAATGCCTGCAGCGGAATTGCTTAAATATCCTTATATCTGTCGTGAAGAAGGTTCGGGTACACGTGAGGTCATCATCGAATATCTGCAAAATGTCGGATGTAATCCTGGTGAACTCGATATTATCATGGAATTAGGTAGCTCTGAGGCAATTAAAGGCGCGGTTGAAGCCGGTATCGGAATCACAGTTTTATCCAAAGCCACTTTGGCTAAAGAAATAAAGCTGGGCACATTAGTCGCCTTGCCACTCGATCCGCCATTGGAGCGACCGTTTTCATTTGTTCATCAAAAACAAAAATTCCGTCAACGTGCCATGGAGGAGTTGTTGGAGTTTGCCCGTCAATATTGTAAAGAACATCCGGGCGTTGGTGACTAAGACATTCCAGCGACAATCCTGTCTGTTTTTTGAAAAACCATTGTATGAAATATTAACACGCCTCAGACAAAGATGGGTTATTCTTGTTGGTCTGTGCTTTGCTAGATTAATTGTCCTGTGCAAATTAACCAGGGAAATGAAGATTTAGGCGTCATGAGTACGGATAAAAAATTACTAAAAAAATTTCGTCAGCTTTCTCAGTTGAATCAACATGCAGTGATGCGTTTTGTTGATTTCTTAATTCAAGAAGAGCAAAGCGAAGCAAGCGATGGGTCCACAATACAGGTGCCAGAACCTATAGCCGCGCCTGAAAATGAATCGGTTGTAGCGGCGATTAAACGTTTATCTGCTGTTTACCCTATGCTGGACAAAGGAAAATTACTTGGTGAAACTTCTCATTTAATGACTCAACATATTATGCATGGCCGTGATAAAGACGAAGTTATTCTGGAGTTGGAAACTGTGTTTGCCAATTTTTATCACGCTTATACTAAAGGAGAACCTGATTAATGTGGGAAATGATAGCCGCTTGGTATAATCGTCATTTTAATAACCCGCAAGTTGTTATTCTCGCTTTATTGTTGATTCTCGGTTTTGCCGTGGTCTTGCTCATGGGTGATATTTTATTGCCTTTGCTTGCAGCTATTGTTGTGGCCTATTTATTAGAGGTGTTGGTACAGCGGCTGGAGCGTATTGGTGCTACGCGCCAGATAGCGGCCATATCGGTTTTCTTTTTATTCATGTTGGTCATGTCCTTTGCTGTCATCGAATTGGTGCCACTGGTATCCAATCAGGTGGTGCAATTTGTTGATGAATTGCCCCGAATGGTTACGCGGACTCAGCAAGCCATGTTGCAATTACCTGAGCAGTTTCCCAATCTCATTAGTGAAACTCAAGTGCGTGAAGTCATGAGCGTGGTGCGCAAAGAATTGGCGGATATTGGGCAAAAAGTTGTAACGTTTTCATTGTCATCGTTACGCGGTGTCATTACTTGGTTGGTCTATATTTTACTCATGATCATCTTGGTGTTTTTCTTTCTTAAAGATAAAGCCATGATTGGTGCCTGGGTGTCACGCTATTTACCGAGAGACCGAGCTTTAGTGCAACAAGTGTGGCGCGAAATGGATATGCAAATTGGCAATTATATTCGCGGTAAAATTGTCGAGATTATTGTTATCGGTGTCGCCAGCTATGTTGCATTTGAATTAATGGGGTTGAACTACGCCATTTTGTTAGGATTGCTGGTGGGTTTGTCGGTGTTGGTTCCTTTTGTCGGTGCGACCGTGGTGACCATTCCTGTTGCACTCACTGCGTTTTTTCAATGGGGTTGGACACCGGATTTCTTTTATTTGATTTTAGTTTACGGCATTATTCAAGCCATCGACGGTAATGTGATTGTGCCTTTATTATTTTCCGAGGCCGTTAATTTGCATCCCGTCGCAATAATTATCGCGATAATTTTCTTCGGCGGTATCTGGGGATTCTGGGGTGTGTTTTTTGCGATTCCATTGGCGACCTTAGTTAAGGCGGTTTTAAATGCCTGGCCGGATGTGCGTAGGGAAAAAGAAGAGTCTGCGACTTCAATCTAATCAACTAAAGTGATCAAAGCTTTTGTTTACTGCCCAAATGTTTTGAAAACTTCCGCTATACTGGTAATTTCATTTTGAAATTCACAAACACTTTTAACATTTTCTCTAATAGATTCGAGGTTGTGTTTACTATTGTCAATGCTGATTTGTAGTAGGCAATCATTTTATTCTACCTTCATAGTGAGCTGTGCCGGAATTGTCCAGCCCGTAACTACATAAATACCTTCATTGATTCGAAAATTATTGATGTTATAAAAGTAGAGAGTATAGCGGATTGAAATAGAGTTGAGTTCATCGGGTCCTTTGGTATGTGATTTGGCCAAAACTGGCAGAACCCATTTAATACGAAACTTGAAACAAAGGTGTCTCATACAATATGAGACACCTTGTTGCTGAAAACTGAAAACAATATCGCCGGGTATTAGTTTGGAGCGGAAAGTAATATCTCAAAGCGATCCTTAATTTCTAGCAAATCTTGAATTTCAAGTGTAGAGAAATTAACACGACGTACCCAGTCACCTTCGGAGTAATAAATAAACTCGCCTTGTGGTCCCCAAAGCGGTGACTTTATCTTTGTGCCAGGAATGACTTCACTGCGTTGATTATCTTCAAGGTTATAAACTTGTATACCACCCTGTTTGTGAATATCACTAAATACAATATATTTATTGTCGGGTGAAAATGCGGCACCGGATATGCCGGTACTATCACCTTGATAGACTTGTCGGGGTGCGCCGGTGGTGGTGTTAATCACTAACAGTTCTTCGAGTAACGTATCATTATGTCCACAACCGATGGCGAGCCACTTACCATCATGAGATAGTTTTGGACGTTTGTAGTAACGGTTGAGAAAGTCACAGTTGAGCGTGCCACCGAGTGGGGCAATATTCCCGTTCGCTACCACATGAAGACTTGATGCTGAGCCAGCACCTTCAAATAATTCCCACATTTCGATATACAAACGTCCATCGTTGCCCCAGTCCAATACTCGGCCGAATTTTCCACCAGCCGTAGGCCAGTGTCCTAAAGTATTGGTATGCAAGCCGGTTGCGGTATCCCAGAATTGTAATTCGCGAAAGGTGTTTTCTGAATCGTCGTTATTAACTACGGACAGCACAGCTTGGCTACCATCGGGTGAAAGCGCGGCAAAATCTTTGTTTTGGGAGGACTTTCCGACCCTTGATAACGTTGCACCAGCTTTGCTGTGAATATCAAAAGTGACTAAGCTATCGACGAACTGGTTTTGATTATTGTTGCCATCGTGACGAAAAGCACGAATGAAACTTTTGCCGTCGGCCGACCATGCAGTTTGCATATCAGAAACATATTTGTGTTCCCAGTTTTGCAATAAGCTAACATTGCCATTGGCTTCGATTTCAACTAGATAATTAAAATCATAGTAGTCAGCTGTGCCGGGTTTGTAGCCTTCGGTTTCGATCATAAAATAAGCCGGTGCTTTAATACATTTTTGCGCAAGTAGATCACTGATCTCATAATCATCAATATTTGTTTCTGATACATATAAATCGGAATACGCGTAATAACAAAGAATATCCCAGTCGGTTAGACTCTGCTCGGATAGGCGTTGGCTTTCGCTGCCGATTTGTAATGTGATGATGTCGTTATCTGAGCCATTGTAATTCAAATCAAAAGCTGCGATACGTATGCCACCCGTATGGCCGTCACCATTGAGATCGTGACGCGAATAGTCGAGCAGGCCTTCATCTTGATCGATGGTTTCCGCATCCTGAAACGCTTGTGCGAAGAAAGCGACATCAAATTCATCAAAATTATTATCCGGTGTTGGATTGCCTTGGCGGTCGCCAACATCAAGGATAGCTTGGCGCACCCAAGTATTGTCAGCATTGTCTAATGCCAAGATTGCGTTATAAGCATCAATATGATTGGCTGGCAAAGCATCGCTACACTCTGAATGAGTCTCGCGCGGTACTGGTTTAGCAGTGCCTAGTATTATGTCGACGACCTGTGATGCAGTGAGATCTGGATTGATGCTGACTAAATATAATGCTAACCCAGCTACTTGTGGTGATGCCATGGAGGTACCACTACCAATCTCAAGACTACCGCCACTCGGGGAATCATACATCCACACATCGGTACCTATAGCGCTCACGTTACCTGTTACAAAAGAATTTTCAGAGAGGCAGCGCACTTGGTAGGGTATGCTTGTCGTTGAACGTAGATTTTCAACGATCAAGGAATTTCTGAGTGGATTCATAGGCTGGTCGAATTCGTCAACCATATCGGTCATCAACGCCGCATAGTTCCAATAACTACCGGTTAACGCGTCGCGTTTGTCATAGTAAGGTGTTTTACGATTACCGGCGCTGGTTGCAAGAATGAATTTATCCTCTAAGTTTTTCTCACGAATTTTTTGAGTCCAAAGCTCAGCACTTTGTTTGGTTTGTGTAACATCACGGCAATAGCTATCCCCGGTGTTAGTGCATTTCCAGCCCAAGCTAAAATTAGCAACGATTGTCGTTCCCGAGTAGCTACTCGCTACCAAATCTAGAAAATAATTATCGAGTGATAAGTTATCCAGCCGATTGACATTGTCTTTGGAAGTGTTGTTCGCGTCGGTGGTATTCGCCGTTTGCCGCAGGTCAAGGACGCGTAGATTAATTTTGCCAGGCATTGCGCCACCCGAAGTGAAGTCATGTAGACTGCTTGCGATGCTTAGAACATTGTATCCATGGGAATGTAAGCCTTCTTGATTGAATTCGAGATTGTCAATAATGTTTGCATTCGACACGTTGCCACTTGGGGGGCCATTACCGAACATGTCTTGCACGATAAACAGCGGTTGCGCGCTGATGGCAGCGTCAGCATTCCATGCAGGTGCAAATTTAACGGCCAAATGATGTCTAAAGTCTTCGAGACTAAATTCGTCAATTGAAATACTCAGGCTCGGCAAACGTTCTAGTGTGGGCATATAAGCTTTGCGGATAAAACGGACTTGAGGCAGTTTTTCAGTTTCTTCGATCAGTTTATCGAGATTGGCTAGATTACCTGGGTCTGGAATTTCAATGATTAGTGCTGGAACGCCCTCGATACTGCTAATAATTGTTGCTCCTAACTGTTGCAACACCTTGTTGGTTTGTTTGACATCAATTTCACTACTAAAGACCACTTCGATGCGTGTTCGCACGACTTCTTCATCAAATTCCGTTTTGCTGATCTGGTCGAGACTGAGTGCAGGGACGTTGAACACATCTTTAATCGCTTGTTTAATGTTAGTATTTTCCGGCGCATCGAAAAAATTCTTAATATTTTCTTCGTTCATGGGCTGATCGGTCGTGCCTTTTCCGCAAGCACTAGTAAAAACAATTAGGATGGCAAACGCCAGTTTTAAAAATTTCAATTTCATTTATTCTTCCTTCTTTTTCAAACATACCGCTTTCATGTTCGGTGGTCGCGTTTATTGGGCTGGTGTGGTGTCATTGATAATAGCGGCATCGATGAATTCAAAAAACGCTTCATAGCTCTCGGCGTTGGCTGCGCTATCCACTTGATCAGTTCTTTCGGTGCTCGCGACAAGCGTATGACCGAAGCCGATAAGATAACGTCCAGGGTTTAAAGTGCCGCTGAGCACCTCGGAATTGTTGGGATCGTCTAAATCCAAAACAGTTTCACTAGTGAGTGATTCGAGATAGAACGCTCCTCTAGGCTGTGCGCTGCCACTATAGCGTGCTTGGTACTCGACGGTTCCTTCGGTGACAACAAAAATAAAATAGGCATCGCTATAAACACCGGCGTTACAATAATTGACAACCACCGATTCTTTTAGTGTGGGTTCCGGCGGGACTGTTGAGCAACTATTGCTTGCGATCGATTTAAATTCGACACGGGTGACATTATCTATTGCTTTGCTGCCAATACTTATCGCTGCGCTACTTCGGCTATTGCCTGCCCCAAACGCAAGCTCGCCGTCGGCAATTGATTCTGATGTTAACTCCCGATTAGGCAAACCGTCGACCGGTCCGGTGCTATGGATGGTTCCTTGCGGATTGTTTTTAGAAACATTCAGCACACCACCAGGAGTCGCGCCGACGGAAGAGTAAGATAAATGAAATTCTGCAAAGGTGTATGCGTTATAACCGGTTTCCTCCATTCTAATGGTACCGCTGATATTTGAGATAACTGTTTCGGTGGTAAGCTTTGCTGGCGTCGAGTTGAACGTATCGGTTATATCGAATGTTACCGATACGATATCAGCATCCTCATTGGGTGTAATCGTCACCTCGGCATGACCATTGGCATCGGTGGTGACATGCTCGCTCGATGCCGTACCTTGTTCTACAGCGATTGTCACAATGGCATTTGCAGCAACGAACCCTGCTTCTGAGGTATGCGTGCGGCTGCTTAATCTCGGTTTGCCAAAACTACTACTGCTTGCTTCTATGTTACTTCCGTTATCCGTTGCATATTTTGCTCCGAGTGTAATCGTAAATGGTTCGCCGCCGCTTTTATCAGGCGCGTCTGCGCTTAAACTTAAATCCCCGCTCACAGTTATATCCACCGTGTTGGAGCGTGCGATGGTATTCCATTCAATTGGGTTAATCATGGCACTGATTTTCTCGATCCCGGATTTAGCCCCCCCCATCCAGGCAATGCTGTCTTCAATTGGAAGAAGCGTGTGACGGTCAGTGGTAAATAAAACTAAATATTTTCGATTGTGAATGGTTGCTTTCCATTTGCGTTCAGGGACTAAACCATCGCGATCAATTTTATGATCGAGCGGAATAGAGCCATCGACTCGCGACGATGCCAGAGTAATAAAAGATTGGGTAGTTGTGGTTGCATAAAGCACGATATTTTCTACAACCTTATTGATTTTTGCTAATTGTTCTTGCGCGAGTTTCATGCCTTGCAACGCCGTTGCAGCGATTTTATCTGAGTTTTGCGCAGAATTAATGGCCCCCGATGCTGTAGAAGCGACACCGAGCCCTGCTAATATCAATCCCACATAATCATTAATTGTAACACCCGGGGGTTGATTTACTGCTGTCGCAACAAACTTGGCTGTATCTAGTGTTTCCCCGCGTTGCAGAAAATCTTTTTCTGATGTGAGTTCTAACGCAACAATGGTCGATGGATAAAACCCAAGCCAAACTTTATTAAACATAAAATCGATGACTGCTAAAAGCGAATTTACCAGGCCTACTGCCGCCGCTACGGGGGCAGCTCCGGGGAAGAGTAAGGCGGCACCACCAGTTAATCCTGCCCATACTGCGGCGTGTTCGGCGGCACCATGAATTAGGGCGTCACCGATTGTTTTCATTTGTTCGTATGCATTCATGCGTTCAGCCAGTGTTTTATCGTCGAGTTGAATGCTGCCATCGGCATTAATGCCAGACGCATGAAAGCTATAGAGTGTCGCTCTTGATAATGATGATTCTGACGGACTGGCAATAAAAGAAAAACTCTGAAACCCTTCGAGCATTTCTGCTAACGCTTGATCAAATCCGCTCACTGCCATTAATGATTCCAGCATGGCGTAGGCATCAGGGTCTAAGTTTTCTAACTCAGCTAACGCCTTGGTCAAGGAAAACTGGCCATCACTTGAAATTAAATCGGTAATTATGGAAGTGTATGCATCGAGATATACCTTCTCAATGCTGTCATCGGCATAAAAGTCTTGGGCGATGCGATTGATTTCAGTTGCGAGTGCGGAATACTGCTGGATAATTTGAGTCGCGGTGCCGGGCGCAGCGGGTAGGGCCTCCACGGTGATCGCTGCATTTAATTCAAATAATAGTTTGTCATTTTGGAATACTTGCACATCAAGCGCATCGGTGGGTAAGGCCTTTCCGTCGAGTCCTGCAATATATGCGGGTATGGCTGTATAGGCCTTGAATGCGGGATCAAATGTAGCTTCGCCGTTATTTCTTATGGGATTGGCGGGAATTAGCGGTGCAATCTGATTGCCAATCAATACGACAATTTGATCTTGTGCTGCCAGAGGTACATTTAATCCGTCAATAACTAGTGGGGTACCTGGCGGTCCCGCTTGGGGGTAAATTGAAATATTTTCTTTCAAGGAAACTTCAACAGTTTCTTTTATTATCTCTTGCTTCTTTTCAATTTGTTCGTTTTCTTGTTTGCCTTCACCGTTGCCACAAGCGGTGACAGCGACAATAGAAATAAATACAGTATATAACCGCAGCAAATGAGCGAGCCTCATAAAATGCCCCTTGATTGTCCTACTTAGCGTTAATACACAAACTCAGTACCCTGGTATTGTTGTAATGGGTATGCCGATGTAAGTATGTTATCGAAGGTGGAAAATTCTCACAATAGCCTAAACGTAGGACGGTATAATAATCATGGGTATCAGTCGATGGGAATGTTGATTTATTCGCAGGTTCTAAACCGATTTAACAATCGATTTTAGGATTTAGCCTGAAGCGGCATTGAAATGTAATACATCAAACAAATGTAAGGAATGTTGCGTATTGTAATCACTTCACCAAAACCAATATGCTTGCTGACAATAGGCTGTCAGTAGCAATGTTGTAATATGTTTTCCTTCAATGTTGGAGAACGGTCATGGTCGCTGTAGTCAGTAACAAGGAAGTTGCATAGTGTGATAATTTGTTAATTATACAAGGAGTGTAGCAATGAAAACATTAGTCACAGGAGTTCTTGGAATCCTAATGTCTGCTTGCGCGAGTTTGCAGCCGCAGCAAAATGTAAGTAGTGATTATCCCTTTAAATCGCAATTTGTCGATGTGCATGGCTCGAAAATGCATTTTGTTGAACAAGGAGAAGGTCATCCTATTTTGTTTTTACACGGCAATCCTACATCAAGTTATCTTTGGCGAAATATTTTTCCCACAGCATCCACTTATGGACGTGCTATTGCTGTTGATTTAATAGGGATGGGTGAATCGGATAAGCCGGAGATTGGGTATCGCTTTGTCGATCATTATCGTTACCTTGAAGGATTTATCGAAGCACTTGAACTAAGCAATATCACCTTGGTTATTCATGATTGGGGTTCTGCTTTAGGATTTCACTACGCAACCATGCATTCCAACAATGTACGCGGCATTGCATTTATGGAAGCGATCCTTCGGCCAGTATCATGGGATGATTTCAGTTTTATGGAAAAATTTATTTTCAAACGAATACGTACTCCAGGAAAAGGTGAGAATATGGTGCTAGAAAAAAATATGTTTATTGAAAAAGTTCTGCCCATGGCAACCGTTCGAAAGTTGAGTAAGCTGGAGAAAACTACTTACAATGCGCCTTTTCAGACGCCTGCGCATCGCAAGCCAATGTTGGTATGGCCACGAGAGATACCTATTGAGCAATCACCGAATGACACCTATGAGATCGTTAAAAATTATCATGAGGCAATGAAAGTGTCAGCGATTCCAAAATTGTTACTTTATGCAGAACCAGGAACCCTAATCAAAGGGGCAAATGAAGCTAAGGCTGTACAAAAGCTTTTCGCTAATACAGAGATTGAGTATATTGGTCATGGCAAACATTTTATTCAAGAAGATCAACCGGAAAATATAAGCAACGCGCTATCAAAATGGTTAGCGAAACTTGATAATTAAAGCGTTGCATAAGCAATCGCTATAGTGTGCAATGCAATTACTTCTCTGCCCCAGCATGTCCGAGTAAAAGCATAGAATATTAGTTGATCAAAATTTGTAGATATTTTGATTGATTATATTGCACCCAAGTGCAGGGACAGGTATTATCTTTTCAAATAAAAGCGGCCTAGGGAAAAACAAGGCTGATTAATAAAAGTATGCATTGAGGCACTTTAACCAGGTTAGGGAATGACTTATTTCTGCGATTATTTGCAAAAAGCAATATCTCAAGAATAATCTTCTAAAACTAGCGGTTAGCTAAAACTAATTAAACTGTTTCCGGATTACGACAGGATGTCACATGCATGAAATATTTTAAACCACATATTGGTAATAGTCAGTTATTCATTAATCGTAAGCACAGATTGCACCATTGTAATTACAAATGGATGATCAGCTTTGGATGATAGATTATCAAAGGATTCTAATATTTCTCTGAAAATAATAGTACGCACATGAGCTTTCATTATTTTCAAAGATTTTCAACAAAATGGGGATAACCCAAGGAGATGAAGTATGGAGAGAAAAAGAGAGCTACGTGTTGTTCTACGTTGGCAAAACTTGTTTGCATTGCTAACCACTTTGTTTTTATCACAAATAGTCTTTGCTGATGACGATGAAGATCGTAATGGCCGCAAGTTGTCGATAATTCATCTAAGTGATGTGCATTGTCATATGATTCCGCATGATGAAAACTTTATTCGCAGCGGTAATCGCAGCAATAGTGGCGGCCTAGCGAAATTGGCGACTGGTATTAAGAATATACGAGAGGATGCGGGACCAGGAAAAAGTCTATTATTTATGGTCGGTGATGCCACTCATGGCAGTGGTGAGTGTACCTTTAGTATGGGTAACGCGATTATGCCGATTTTCAACTCATTTGGCATCGATGGTTTTGTAATGGGTAACTGGGATTTTGCTTTTGGTAAAAATGCGACTCGCAATCGTTTTGCTAACGGCAATGAAACCATGAGTCCGAACAATCAAACGACGTTAAGCAACACGGTTCCAGGCTGTACTGGAAAAGCACCAAATACGGTATGCGATGTGGTGCGTGCAACGTTTGATACCGTTGCCAATAATGTATATAGCTTCGGCGAAAAGAAACAAGGCGCAGCGCGTAAAATTAATTTGGACCCGAGTAATCGTGTGTTTCGTCCTTATGTGATTCGCGAAGCAAATGGCGTTAAAGTCGCGTACATTGGTATTACCACTACCCGTCTGCCCGTGCAAAACCCATTATTCAATTTGAGTTTTCGCTTCACCAAAGGTCATGATGAGTTACCGCGAGATATTGCCGCTGCAAAAGCTGAAGGCGCTGAGTTGATTGTATTAGCGACCGAACTAGGTCTGGGTGATAACGTGCAAATTGCCAAGGAAGTTGATGGCATCGATATCATTCTTAGTGGCGACACTCATGAAGCCATGCCTGATCCTATGATAGTCACACGCGCCAATGGCGAAAAAACCTATATTGTCGAGTCTGGCGAAGATGCCTATTTGGGACGTCTTGATATTGAGGTTAGCCGTTCAGGTCGTGTTATCGATTTCGAATATGACTTGTTGGAAATGACCGATGAAGTGCCCGAAGATACGTCTGATTATTTTGTCCCTGGTGGAATTAAAAACTTAGTTGCGCAGCAACGGCTTCGTTATGTGGATGCTGATGCTAATGGCATGCTAAAAGAATGTCTCATGTATGGACCCGGTGGTTTTCCTTATGGCAAAGGTCATAAGTTATGTACCTCCTTAGACACGGTTGTTGGTTATACAGAAGTTGAATTAGAACGCCGCGATGTTATTGGTGACGTTGTGAATAACTTCATTGGTGATGCGGCGTTGTTTGCAGGTAAAACATATGCTGGTCTAACCGATGACAATTCATTTGGTATTACCAATGGTTTCCGCTATGACATTCCATTGTTTGCCATGGGTACACCACTTGATGGACCAGACGGTGGTTATGATGATGGCGCGATAACGATTGGTGATTTATACCAATACTTACCCATCGTACCAGCAGCATCCATTATGGAGTACACCGGTGGTTTATTGCGTGGACGTTATGAAGCATTTCTCGAAGGTGTGTTTGACCCGCATCCATTTCGTCACCAAGGTGGTTGGTGGATGGGCTTTTCACGTAATATGAATTTTGTTCTCGATTTGGAATCTGCACCAAACTCCGTTCCGCTGTCTACACTCGGTGGACGTATTCTTGAAATGAAAGTGGGCGCGAATTCAATCGATGCAGGTAAAACCTATTATGTGATTAGCTGTTATCCTCATGGTGAAGGAACCGATAGGCAATGCCGTACCTCGGGTGGACGCAATTTGCAATTCTTCTGTGGTACTTTTGAGCCAGATATGAACACGCCTAGTACGGTTGGCCTCTGTCCGCCATTGAATACGCAAAATATTGTTGATCCGACTCGTAAACCTGTTGTGTTGCAAGTTGCACCAGATAATTATTTTGCACCTGCACAAATGATTCGTGAATACTTCAAAAACTTGCCTGATCATACGATCAAAGCAGCGGATTATGCAGTACCGGTATCACCCACCCGTGATGCACGTCGTAATTTAACTGAAACTGTGCCCTATACAGGCTGTGAATTAGGATTACAGCCAGAGTTAGACAAAAACTGCGATGGTGTGCCTGATTCGAAATATGATGAAGTGCAGCCGGCGTTTGGTGCAGGTCCATCTTGGTTAGGTCGTGGTGATTTTGGCGCGACAGTTAAACGCATGAAATGGCACTAGTTCATTTCTGATTTTGTAGTTTAGTAATACTGACGGCTGTTACTTAATCTTAAGTAGCAGCCGTTTCAATAGGGAAAGGTTTTTTTGTGAGGTTTGTAAATAGTTTTTTTGGAATACTATTTTTTGCATATCTATTTGAGATGAATGTGCAAGCTAGCGAATCAATGAATCATCAGCATGATATGCATGGACTGAGCAGTGTGCCGAACATCCCTACGCCAATCTATTCAGAAAAAAAACTTTTTAAACTCACGCTTACTAGTAAAATCAATCCGCCACCACTGAGCAAAATACATCAATGGGTATTGCACCTAGAAACGGCTGAAGGTAAGCCTATTGAGCAAGCACACGTTCAGGTTTATGGTGGCATGCCTATGCATAAGCACGGCTTTCCTACTCATCCACAAGTGACTCAAAGTCTAGGAAAGGGTAATTATTTAATAGATGGCATTAAATTCAGTATGCCCGGCCACTGGGAAATATGGTTGAATGTTCAAGTGGGTAAACAGCGTGATAAGGCGATAGTGAAACTAAATATTTCATAATCGAATAGCCGAACGTAGAGCTTGCATGGAGTTGTACAAACATTATGAAAAGATTTTTTATTCTCGTTTATATGCCAATTTTGTTTGTAATGAATGCATCTTCAGCTGCGCAAATAAAGTCTGAGCAAGAAACTGCGTGGACCGAATCTCAGATGAAGCAGTTAAACTATTTATGGATAAAAAATCTAGCCCCATTGGGCAGTGATCCCAGCAATTCAGTTGCCAACGAGAAAACAGCGATTGATTTTGGAAAAAAAATATTCTTTGATCCATCGTTTAGTATTAATGGAAAAATTTCCTGCTCAAGCTGTCATAAACCTGAATTATATTTTACTGATGGTTTGCCTCGATCCATTGGTAGAGTGAAAACCCGCAGTAATGCACCTACTTTATTGGGGGCGGCATACAGTCCTTGGTTTTTTTGGGATGGTCGCGCGGACAGTCAATGGGCGCAAGCCCTGGGACCGCTAGAGCATGTGGCAGAACACGCTGGCAATCGAACTCAATACGCAAAAATTATTTGGAATAAGCGTGAGTACAAAAAAGCCTATGAAAAATTATTTGGTCCTATGCCTCGATTATCCGATAAAAAACGTTTTCCAGATAATGCCGGACCGAAGGGTGATGAACAAGTGCGGCATCAATGGTCGCAAATGTCAGCGCAGGATCAAGTGCAAATCACGACTATTTTTGCAAACTTAGGGAAGGTGTTGGCGGCCTATCAGCGCACCTTAAAACCTGAAGCTGCACGTTTTGATGCTTATGTGGAAGCGCTTATTGCTCAGGATTCCAAAAAAGCAAACAAACTTTTTAACGCCGAAGAAGTCGCTGGCCTTAAGTTATTTATCGGAAAGGCTATGTGCGTGATTTGCCATAATGGACCTTTGCTTAGCACCTACGAATTTAAAAATATAGGTTTGCCAGTGGTTAAAGAGCTCGGTGTCGAGCAAGGGCGTTTTCGTGCACTTAGAGAAGTAACGCTTAGTGAATTTAATTGTTTAGGAAAATACAGTAGCGCCAAAGAAAGCGATTGCGCCGAATTACGTTTTATGAAAACCATGCGTGATGAAACTATGGGAGCTTTCAAAATTCCCACGCTACGCAATGTCGCCAAAACCGCACCGTATATGCATGCGGGTCAATTTGAAACACTGAGCGAAGTGTTAAAGCACTACCAAAAACGTCCTATCACCCGAGTCGGCCATACCGACTTACTAGTCACCGACTTGAGTGACAATGATTTAAAAAAACTCGAAGCCTTTCTAATGACATTAACAAGCCAAAACTAGTGTAGCATCAGCTTAGACCCAACTCGCCCAATATTTTAATGGTATTTTTTAGAAAACTGGATAAAATGTTGTGCTTTCGTCTAAGCGCGCTTAGTAGATGCCTTTGATTATTGCTCGCTTGGGAGCGCTGTTTTATTGTAGCGGGAGACTACTATTAATGAAAAAACTAAAAATCTTTGTCCTGCTTATGCTTGTGATTCTTATCACCGCATGCGCAACGGTAGTGCCAAAAAAACTTAGCAAGCCTGCATTCACATCTATAAAGATCAATCAACCAAAGATGAGTGCTTCATCGATAACCTATATTGGGGCCGCCTCAGCTATTGGTTTGCAGTTCGGATTGATTGGTGGCGCTATAGCAGGTTTAGTTGATGGTGGAAAAGCTACAGATATGAATCAAGCGTTTGATGAGCTAAACATCGATTTAGCGGGCGATTTGTATCAACAAATCGAAACCAAAGCCAAGTTATATAACGTAGCGCAAGAGTTGAACATTGAAAATCCGACTCATGAAATCAACTTAGAAGTTCTTACGTATGGTTTTGAAAAAGGTTCGGGGCTTAGCAAAGTGAAACCACATTTGGTTATTGGCCTAGAAATCACTAATTTAAGTACGAAAAAATCCCAATATATATCGAGCATGGTCGGTGGATCAACGAGTGAATTACCAAAGAAAACAGCGGAAGACTGGTTTTCAGATCAAGAAAACTTGAAGCAGAATTTCGCACGGGCAATGGATCTGGTGACCAATCAGTTAATAAACAATTTATCTATGATAGATGAGCAATCAGAATCTGATTTTTAATTCATAGTTGTAACGTTGGGAATAGTTTCCAATTATTGCTTCTACAATTTCAGTTGAACATTATTGGACGTTTTACAATAATAAAAGGCGAGCAAATTACACTAAAAAGTGTTTTGTCACCACGTCCAAGCTTAAGCAGACTAATGTGCAAGGTGTAGGATTCTATGTCTTGACATTATTACAGTTTGCGTTGAATATTTACATTAATCGCGCTTAGTATAAAAATTGATGGCAATTTCGTAATTACCGCTCTTGCATGAATGATTTTATAGATTTTTGAAAAAAGTCATTGGTTGTAATTTAAGGTGAAAATCATCGAAAACTGCTCTGCTTAGTTCTACTTTTTTTCTTATTAATTCAAAATGCATAAGTAAATCAAGGAGGAATTACTAGTGAATAGAGTTGAAGAAAAAATAAGTGTAGAAAATATTAATACTCCAGGTCGTTCAGCACAGGTTAATGCTGAAAAATATAAGGCAGCAAGAGCAGCATTTCTTAAAATATTGCCTACGAACGAACCCGGTTTAACTCAAAAAGAAATCCAACAAACGATAGTTAAATTTCTGCCAGACGATCTTTTT
Source organism: Gammaproteobacteria bacterium (assembly GCA_029883265.1). Taxonomy (GTDB): domain Bacteria; phylum Pseudomonadota; class Gammaproteobacteria; order S012-40; family S012-40; genus JAOUJM01. The sequence goes on along the minus strand of JAOUJM010000027.1, from coordinate 2,626 downwards.
CCCGGTGGCTCAACCTCCGGTTGGTGGGCAAAAACAGTGCAATTGGACTTAGAAGCTAAAGGTGTGGTGGTGCGAGAGAAAAGCAAACCACTTCGCTGGCATAAATTGGAGGACTAACCAATGGATTCACTTTATGAACCTGGAAACAACATTGCGATTAAGGTGCCGGCACACGAGTTTCAACAAACCGTCGCTTTCTATAGAGACGTTTTAAGTTTAAAAGTTATTGAAGATACTTGGTCACCTGATAATTTTGACACCATAGCGTTTGACTTTGCAGGTAAAACATTATGGTTGGATCGAAAGTCGAATCTGAGTCAGGCAGAAATTTGGTTAGAAATCAAAACAAAAAAACTAGATCGAGCGAAGCAACACCTGACTGAGTGCGGGTGTACGATTTATGATGAAATTGAGCCCTTGCCAGGGGATTACAAAGGCTTTTGGATTAGTAGTCCTTCAAATATTATTCATCTCATTAACGAATAATACAAACCCGCGAACGGCTTGAGACTACCATCTCAGATTTACTTTTGCGCGAATCATGGGATGACTTTGTGCCGAAAAAACAGTCAGAGTCGATCACTAGTTAATTACTCTGCATATAATACGAAGGAGTTTGAATACACTGACTTACAAAGAAATTATTAGTGCTATCGCCATAGTGCTCACTCTTGTAGCCTTTCTACCCTATGTTCTTGCAATTATCTCTGGTCGCACCAAGCCGCATGTGTTTTCTTGGATAATATGGGGATCAACAACGTTTGTTGTTTTCCTGGCTCAAGTCGAAGCAAAAGGGGGTGTCGGTGCATGGCCTATTGGAATTTCTGGCATCATAACGCTTTGGATTGCACTATTGGCATATCTTAAACGTGCAGATATTAGCATCACAAAAATAGACTGGCTGTTTTTTGTTTCCGCGCTATCTTCCTTGCCACTTTGGTATTTAAGCGCTGACCCATTATGGGCGGTCATTGTTCTTACGGTTGTCGACATACTAGGTTTTGCACCCACGCTAAGGAAAGCTTATTATGCGCCATATACAGAACCATTGCTTTTTTATGCATTGTTCGCCGTGCGAAATATGTTGGTTATCTTAGCGCTAGAGTTTTACTCGGTTACCACTGTATTATTCCCGGCGGCTATTGCAATAGCTTGCGTGGCATTAATGCTAGTAATAACAATTCGAAGAGAACATTTATCAATCAAAAAATAGAAAATTAGTCTATGCCTATCGAGGCAATAGTCATTAATATTTTCTGATAATGTAACAAGTCCCGTAGTATTTGTGAGTAGGATGTTTTATTGTTTGGGTGTGTAGCGATAAAGCAAAGCAGAGATGTAAGATGAAACAGGCTCTGTTTCTAGCGGCAAAAAAGTGTGTTCATCACTACTCGATTATTTTAAAACTGTTTTAGGGGTCGAGAAAAATAAAAGGATAAAAGCGACCTATGGTAGAGCAACTCATTTGTAATTCAGTTTTATTCTTCTTTTTTTTGTTTTTTATGTTCTTGTTCTTCTGACAGTTTGAAAAAATTGACTAAATTCATCAGACCATCAATACTATATTTCATCTCATCTGCTGACGCTGATAGTTGTTCAGAGGAGGATGCCGTTTGCTGTGCATTATTGTCGATAGTAGAAATCGTCGTGCTAATTTGAGCAATTCCGCTTGCTTGTTCTTGTGTTTTTCTCGCAATATTTTCTACCAATTGTGCAGTTTCTTCTATTTGTGGAACAATTCCTTCGATCATTTTTCCGGCTTTTTCGGCAATTTCTAAACTATTTTTTGCCAGTTCATTTATTTCTGCAGCGGAGACTTGAGAGCGTTCTGCAAGTTTCCGTACCTCGTCCGCAACAACAGAAAACCCCTTGCCATGTTCGCCGGCGTGTGCAGCCTCAATTGCAGCATTCAAAGCTAAGAGGTTTGTTTTGTAAGCAATATCTTCAATTAAAGTAATGCGATTGGTGATTGATCGCATTGCATCGACGGTTTTTGCTACGGCTTGTCCACCTTCGTATGACTGTTCAGATACAGCACGAGCAATTTCCAAAGTTTCTTTTGAGTGTTCTGCCGTTTGATTGAGGCTCGCAGACATTTGCTCAGTTGTAGCGCTGGTTTCTTCAACACTAGCTGCTTGTTCTGTTGCATTATTGCTTAAACCATTAGCGGAACTGGATACCTGATTCGCTGCTTCTGATATGTGGGTTGAAAATGCACTAACTTGAATGAGCACATTTTGTATTTTTTCCACAAATTGGTTTACTCGGATACTGGTTTCACCGAGTTCGTTTTCACCAAAATTTGGTATGCGCCTTGTCATATCGCCCTCACCTTCAGAAAGATCGAGTGCGGCATTAGATATGATTTTGAGAGGTGCGCTTATGCTCTTGCTAATGACAATCGATGCTAAGATTACAAAACAGATGATGACTGAACTTGATAGTCCAGTGATCCAAAGCGACCGAGAAGCTGCGGAAATGCCTAGCTCCGCCTGAGATGTCAGCTCTTTAGCAAGAAAGTCTTCAACGTTTTTAAGTAAGTTTATTTTGTCTGTTTGTATTCTAAACCAATAGACTGAATCAATACCGAACCCACCTAAAGCAGTACTTTTCAATGCCGTATTAC
>JAOUJM010000212.1 GCA_029883265.1 Gammaproteobacteria bacterium | reverse complement strand
AAATCGATCAACCACCAGGCCTGGCAGAAAATCGCCTTCGCTATGGCATAATCGATAGAAAGCGGTAGGATACAATGATTCACGTAAGTCCAATGCGGCTTGTAATTTTTCTTGAATAAAAACCTGATCCAGAATTTGATTGGCTCGCGCTGAGTATATTCGTGCAGAAATCAAACTATGCGGATTGACATAGGCACTGCCAAGAATGCGCCCGTCCTGTCGACAAACATTCACGTGTTGGCCTGCGCTAAAGTTTTTCAAAGGCGATTGTTTATTATCGATCTCATTGCTGAAAACCCATAAATGACCGGCCAGCAACCGTCGTTCTTCATTCTTTTTTAGAAATAATTGTGGCAACATGGATTGTACTTAGGCGTCAAGCTTGAATAAACGATTAAAATTTTCAGTGGTCTGTTGGATAATATTTTCAACAGACACTTGTTTTAATTCAGCGACACATTCAGCCACATAACGCACATAGGCGGGTTGATTTTGTTTGCCTCGATGCGGCACGGGTGCAAGATACGGCGAATCAGTTTCAATCAAAATTCGATCCATCGGCACCTGCTTGACCACTTCACGCAAATCCTCAGCACTCTTAAATGTGATTATGCCTGAAAATGAAATATAGAAATCCATATCCAATGCTTGTTGCGCCATGTCCCAGGTTTCGGTAAAACAGTGCATCACACCACCCGCATCAGCGGCATCAAATTTTTGCATTAAATCAATTGTATCCTCTCGTGCATCACGGGTGTGTATGATTAGAGGTTTATCACAATGACGCGCCGCATTAATATGCGTAATAAAGCGTTGTTGCTGAAAACTGGGATCGCCTTTTAAATGAAAATAATCCAACCCAGTTTCACCTATTGCAATAACACGTTTGTCTTCGGCAAACTCAATCAGTTCTTTTTCACTAGGCTCACGACCCTCATCATGATTAGGGTGCACGCCAACGGATGCATACACATTGGGAAAATGATGCGCTAAGGCCAACACCGATGGATAGGTCTCCAAATCAATAGAGACACATAAAAACCCTTCAACCCCGTGCTCTGCCGCTTCATCCAAATAGGTTTTTACACCGGAGAGGTGTTCGCCGTTTTTCAAACAATTCAAATGACAATGTGAATCAATCATTACATAGTATCCGTGTGTCGTTCCGATTGCAGCATACCGGCCAAACAAGTTTCAATACGATGCCGTGCATTACCGGCATCACGAAATTGCACGCCAACACCGGCTTGTCGATTGCCCTGGGCATCTTTCGGTGTAATCCATACCACGCGACACGATACTGCAATCGTATCAGGATCATCGGGAATATTTAAAGTTAAAAATATATCATCACCCATGCGATAGGTTTTGTCGGTGTAAATATAGAGACCTCCGTTTTTTATATAGGGCATATATGCACTATGCAAACGATTTTTGTCATCGATATTTAAGTTGATAATCGACCCGGGTTTGATTTTTTCTGACATTAGGCGACCTGCTTACATTCCAGCCAGCGAATCATTATATCTTCGGCGAGTAAATTTGCATTTATGTTCTGTTGAACCTGGCTTTGGCGTTCTAATAACTGTTGTTGTAAACGCATGAGCTTGCTCATATCCAAATGCTTAACCAAGTTTATCAGTTGTGAACTTAAATCCTGATTACGAATTAGCCGATCATCATTCGCCGCCTTGAATCGAATCAAGTCCATGATCCAACTATCGAGCATTACAAACACATTTTCCAATCCGCATTTCACCCATTTATTGGCAATACTCAGCATATTATTCGAATTGAGGCCAAGCCAGTCTTCAAAACATTGTTGACGTAATTGCAAATAATCAGAAGCCGCCAACTCACGCGCCAATAAAGGTCCGCCATGGCTTAGATTTAATAATAAATTCACATCGCCTGGTACTTGATCCGCCAACCAAGAAGAGGCAAGCGCGGTTTCAACCGCAGGGAATAACACTTGGCGACAACGACTGCGAATAGTGCCTAGCAAAGCGCTGGGACGATGCGTAATTAATATTAATAAACTATTTGCCGGTGGCTCTTCCAAGGACTTTAACAAACTGTTAGCCGCGTTGTGATTTAGTTGTTGTGCTTGATCGATAATCACCACCCGATGGCTGGAGGTATGCGGCATTAAATTCATGAAGTCGATAATTTCGCGGACTTGATTCACTTTAATGGGTTTGTGTTCATCGTCGGGTTCAGTGAGTTTTAAATCCGGGTGATTATGTGCGGTGAATAATTGGCAGCTTTTACATTGACCACAGGCTTGAGAACTCTCCATTGAATGCTCGCACAAAACCATTTGCGCCAAGGCAAAAGCAAATCCTTTTTTACCGACGCCGCGACTACCACAAAACAATAAACCATGTGGCAAACATTCTTGACTATAGGCTGTGCTAAGCTGATTCCACTGGGCTTGTTGCCAAGGAAAGGAATTTACGACTGACATAATTGTTCGAGCGCTTGTTCAATTTTAATTTGCACTACTTCTAATGAAAGCGTGGCATCAATAATACGAAAACGTTCTTTATCTTGGCGTGCACGCAAGTGATAAGCATCACGCACTTTACGAAAAAAAGCATCGGATTCAAATTCGAAACGATCATGCTCACCACGCTCGCTTACCCGTTGCAATCCTATTTCCGTGGGCACATCGAGTAGAATGGTCAAATGAGGGCGCAATTCACCTACCACAAATTTTTCCAGTACGGCGATACGTTCAGCCGGTATACTGCGGCCTGCGCCTTGATAGGCATAACTTGCATCAGTGAAACGATCACTCACCACCCACTTGCCTGCGGCGAGTGCAGGATTAATCACTCGTTCAATATGTTGCGCGCGTGCGGCAAACATTAACAATAATTCAGTTTGTGCACTAATATCTGTGTTATCTTTGTCCAATAACAATTCACGAATTTTTTCACCAATTGGCGTACCACCGGGTTCACGTGTGACCACCACTGTTTTTCCGGCTTTTTCCAGATAATCTTTGATAAAGGCAATATTGGTCGACTTGCCACCACCTTCACCACCTTCTACCGTAATAAATTTTGCTGTCACATTAATCCCCTGTCGGTACACTTCGATAATCTTTGCGGCGACGAAAACGCTGATATTTATTCACCGCTTGGTTGTGCTCTTTCACTGTCACAGAAAAATAATGACTGCCATCACCTTTAGCTACGAAATAGAGTGTATCACCATCGTCGGGATGCAAGGCCGCATAAATAGCCGCCCGCCCCGGCATCGCTATTGGTGTCGGCGGCAATCCTCGTCGGGTATAGGTATTATAAGGGGTATCGCGTTTCAGGTCAGCCCGGCGAATATTGCCTTTATAAAGATCACCCATACCATAGATGACCGTAGGATCCGTTTGCAAGCGCATACGACTTTGTAATCGCCGCACAAAAACCCCCGCTATTTGCTCGCGTTCCTCAACCACACCCGTCTCTTTTTCTACAATTGAGGCCATAATCAGCGCTTCATACGGGGTTTTATAGGGTAAATCCACTTCACGCTGCTGCCATTGTTCGGCTAGCACTTTTTCCATCGCTTCATAAGCCCGCTGTAAAAAAGCGATATCCGTGGTTCCCAGTGGGAAGGAATACGTATCCGGGAAAAAACGACCTTCGGGATGCTCTCCGGCAAGACCTAATTTTTCCATAATTTGCTTTGTTGTTGATTCTACGAGTGTTTGTTGCAAATATTCATGACCACGGATTGCCTGCATTAATTGATTAAAATTCCAACCCTCAACAATGGTCAAGCTATATTGTTTTACCCTACCAGTGACCAGATCATCTAAAAATTGCGCTGGACTGGTGTGCGCTTGAATTTCATACTCACCAACCTTGATATGATGCGCTTGCCCGGTGAGTCGCGCATACCAAATGTAATCTCCCGCATCATCAATTACACCGAGTTTTTCTAGTTCATTGGCAACACGAATAAAACCCTGTCCCGGTTTAACCATATACACCATACCTGTATCTGCGACAGCCATTGGCGCCTCGGCGAATAATTTCAGATTGAGCCAAAAACCACCCACGGTCAGAAACAGTAGCACGACCAGTGCAGCAACAATTTTAATTTGTTTATCGCGGCTTAATAAAGCGTCCATTGACTTAAATATGACTGCAATCCTTTTAAAAATAATGAGTTAGCCTTATCGTAAACATGCGGACCAAGTTTCGCAAGTGGCCACAAGCCAATCACTGTGTTCGTTATAAACGCCGCCTCAGCAGACTCGACAAACGCCCGATGCAAAGGCCTGATGTCGACGCTAACTGCTTGATCTGTTGCATATTGCAAAACTTGTGCTCGCATTAACCCATTCACCCCAGCGAGGCTTAAATCAGGGGTATAAAGCGTATTTTCTTTGTAGAAAAAAACATTGGCGCTAATTGCTTCAATAATCTGTCCTTGCGTATTCAGTATCAGACCTTCAGCATTTGAAGTACCATCCAGCTCCATACGTGCTAACACATTTTGTAGGCGATTGAGGTGTTTAACGCCTGCCAGCCGTGGGTTTTCACACAGCAAGGTTTGGCACCAAGTACATTCAATACCCTTCTCAAAATAGTCAGTTGGCCAATCGGGTCGTGGGCTCCATTTGATAATACGACTCGTAGGCCCGGCCTGGGAAGCAGCATAGCCTCGTTCACTCGGGCCTCGGGTGATGATAATTTTTACAATTCCATCACCGTTAGTCTGAATTATTTTTGAAATATCCTGCTCTAATAAGTTTTGTTGTGGCAAAGCAATCGCTAAAACCGAACAATCGTGCTGCAAACGTTGCAGATGTTGCGGCCATAACATGGCTTGCTGATTTTTTACCGTCAATGTAGTGAAAACACCGTCACCAAACTGCAAACCGCGATCATTCACGGATATATCTGAGTTTTCTTTGCCATTTATTAAAATTTTCATTATTTATTTATGTATTCTTCATTGGATTGGGAAACAATACTAGATTTTCGAAACAAGACATTAATCATAAAACACCAGCATCGTTTTTGCAGTAAGCTTTCTATTCGGCCAAAATGGGTATTCCCGCCAATAGAGTGGCATCAACACATGCGATCACTGCAAGACCTAAAATATTCTATCAGCGCCTTTATTGTGGCTATCTGTTATTGGTTACTTGACTCTTCTATTCACTATGTTGTATTCACTGAGCCTGCGATAGAACTCATACCTCATGACGCTAATGAATTATGGATGCGCATTATGTTGTTCTTGCTTCTCGTTAGTTTTGGTTTTTATGTTGACCATAACAACAAATTGTTGCGGAAAAAAGAACTAGAAAAGCAGAAAATTTTTCTTGCCACGGTGCATTCATCCCATCATATCGTCAACAACTTGCTCAACCAAATGCAATACTTCCAACAAGAAGCAATGCAATCACACACCTTTAATCAAGAGATGATTGAGTTGTATGAGCAAAGCATGCGCGAAGGTGAATCATTATTAAAACGTTTATCCGAAGTGAATGACATTGATGAAACCACGATCATTAATTCGGTTACACCTAAGCCGAATAAAACTTAAACGTCAATGTCAGCAAGCGAGTCTAAAGTCAGCGCAGCAATCATTCCTCTAGCCTTGGCCCGTGTTTCCAGCAACTCTCGTTGTGGATCAGAGTCCATGACAATACCGCCACCGGCACGAAATCTTAACTCGTTACCACTAAGCATCATTGTGCGTATCAAAATATTCACGTCCATGTCACCATTATGATTCACATAACCCATTGAACCGGTATAAGCCTCGCGTGGTGATTGTTCCAGTTCGGCTAATATTTGCATGCAACGCACTTTGGGACAGCCTGTGATGGTGCCGCCGGGAAACATGGCCTTTAATAAATCGCCTGGACCGATGCGGGGTTTCAAATAGCCTTTAACATTTGACACAATATGATGCACATGTGCGTAGGTTTCCAAGCTCATCAATTCATCCACTTGCACACTGCCCGCTTGACATACCCGGCCTAAATCATTGCGTTCCAAGTCGATTAACATCACATGTTCTGCACGCTCTTTGGGGTGTTGCACCAAACGTTGCTTAAGTTGTGAATCATGCTCATGGGACATTAAATTTCTTGGCGATGTTCCGGCAATGGGACGCGTAGACGCCCAATTATTTTTAACATCGACTAAGCGTTCGGGTGATGATGAAATAATTGATTGTCCCGACCAATTTGCCAAACCTGCAAATGGCGCCGGATTCTGTAACCGTAAGCGTCGGTATATGTCAACTGCATCAGGTGTTTGTTGAAACTTTGCTTGCCATAAACGAGATAAATTCACCTGAAATACATCGCCATTATGAATATAGTTTTTGATTGTATTTACTGCGTCTAGATAAGCGTGTTCATCGGCTTCCACCAATTCAAACTGTCCCAATGAAGTCTTAACAATTGCTGCTTGTGCTGCCTTTTCAAAATCATTGAGCAATATTGGTTCATGCTCGGCAAAAGCATCTTCAATCATTAAAAATAATTGTTGTGAATGATGATCAAAAATATACGCAGCAGGCATTCGTACTGCAAAAGCACGTGGGAAGGAATATGCTTGGGGTAAACTTAACACTGGTTCTATTTGTTGCGCAACTTCATACGCCAGAAAAATAAACCAACCTCCACGAAACGGTAAATCAATAAACTCAGCTTTGTTCCGAGGTTGATGTTGCAAAACAAGTGTATCAAACTTGGATAAAAAATCGCGTTCACCGCTAAGTACTTCCTGGTCATAAAAAAGTTGCTGATCAGCACTTAAGACAAGTTGGTTTTGCGGCAATGCAAACAAAATATCAAAACGCGCATTGTCGCCACCTTGGGCGGTGGATTGTAATAAAAAAGGATAACGCGAGGGATTGAGTTGATGTAGGTTTAATAGGTCAATCGTTTGATCCAGTTGTTTTACAATCATTGCGATTGCCTGCACTCTCGAAACAGCGGTGGTTGATTCAACCACCGCTTCAGCTGATTAGATTTTACGTAACACAATCGTGCCGTTAGTACCACCAAAACCGAAGGAATTGGATACCACGGTTTCAATTTTCATATTGCGGGCGGTATTCGCCACATAATCCAAATCACATTCGGGATCTTGATTAAAAATATTAATCGTCGGTGGGGCGATTTGATCACGAATAGCCAATGCAGAAAAAACTGCTTCGACGCCACCGGCTGCACCTAACATGTGACCCGTCATGGACTTGGTTGAACTCATAGGCGTTTTATAGGCGTGATCACCAAATATCGACTTAACTGCTTGAGTTTCCGCTATGTCACCTGCAGGTGTTGAAGTACCGTGCGCATTAATGTAATCGACGTCTTCTGGATTTATTCCGGCATCACGTAAGGCATTGCGCATACAACGTGCGGCACCTTCTCCACCAGGCGACGGTGAGGTCATGTGATAAGCGTCACCACTCATACCATAACCAATCACTTCAGCATAAATATTCGCACCGCGTTTTTTTGCAAATTCGTATTCTTCCAATACCACGACGCCAGCGCCATCGCTTAAAACAAAACCGTCACGGTCTTTATCCCAAGGACGACTAGCGGTGGAAGGATCATCGTTACGACTGGACAAGGCGCGGGCCGAGGCAAAACCACCCAGACCAGTTGCACTAGTCGCCATTTCAGCGCCGCCCGCAACCATGGCATCGGCATCGCCATAGGCAATAATTCGTGCGGCTTCACCGATACTATGAGTACCCGTGGTACACGCAGTTACAATGGCAAAATTAGGTCCTTTCATTCCGCATAACACGGATAGGTTCCCTGAAATCATATTGATAATATTGCTGGGCACAAAGAAGGGAGATATTTTACGCGGACCACCTTTTAAAAATGCATCATGTCCCGCTTCAATTCCGGTTAATCCACCAATACCTGAACCCACTGCGACGCCTATACGTTCAGCGTTTTCTTCGGTAATTTCCAAGTTCGCATCTTTCATTGCATCCATGGCTGCAGCAATGCCGTAGTGGATGAAGATATCCATC
>JAOUJM010000211.1 GCA_029883265.1 Gammaproteobacteria bacterium | reverse complement strand
CGAGGCTAAACCGGTTAAAGATGACATCGACGGGAGTTGTGTTCGTGTTTATGGTGTTGATCAATCGAGTGCCGTTGGTGACGACAGCCATTGCGTGAGTGTTATTCAGGATCTGATTAAGCAGCATCCCAATGACCAAATAGCCGTATTGGTACGAAGTCGCTCGCACTTATTTTCACTGACTGATCAACTGGATCAACAAGACATTCGGTATGCTTGTCAGGATCTTGATTCTGTCAATAAACATCGCGATGTTTCCGATTTTGTGCAGCTCATTCGTGCGCTTTATCACCCTTATGATCGTGTTGCTTGGATAGCAGTCCTGAAATCCGCATTTGTCGGTATTCTATGGGAAGATATTGTTCAATTACTTCTCGATAGTAAAGATCTCAGCGTGTTGCAGTGCATGCGAGATCATGAGCGCTTGAAACATCTCAGTTCAGATGCCGTCTCACGAATTCTGGATTTTGTTACACACTATGACGAGACGCTAGATCAATCCACAGATTTAGCGCACACCGTTCATCAACTTTGGCACCGCCTCGGTGGCCACCTACATACTGATCAAGCCACTCAAAAGGATGTTTCGCTTGTGCTTGAAGTCCTTGCCAAACACTGCAAAGGGGGACAGTTACAGGATGTCCATGCGTTTATTCGTGCAGCCGATAAAATCTTTGTCAATCAATTAGGAGGCCAAATCAATATTCTCACCATTCACAAAGCCAAAGGATTAGAGTTTGATCACGTGATCATCCAAGGGCTTGGACAGCGTACTGCTCGTTCAGATAAACCACTTTTGTTGTCGCGCCAATTGCCTCACGGTTTCATTTCTTGTCCACTCGTTAAAAAAACCGGTTGTCAGCTGTCGATTCGACTCTATGAATATTTACATCATCTTGAGCAGCAATCCGATGCAAATGAGCTAGTTCGCTTGTTGTATGTAGCGATCACCCGTGCAAAAAAATCATTGCACCTGATTGGCAGTGTTAATGTTTCCGAAGGCATTGCCAGTCCATCGCCTAATTCCCCTTTCAAAATATTGTGGCCTGCCATTGCATCAAGTGTTGAAATCATTCATTCAAGCGAGTTGGAGGTTCCCTATCAGTTAAATACTCTCTCTCGAAAACAACGTGATGTTTCTGTAGAATGGCCGGATAATTTGAGCGTCCGGCTAATCCAGACACAGCATGCAAGCCAGCGATCCGATAAGGTACTGAGTTTCGAACACCAGCGCCACGAGGCTAAATTCTTAGGGACTGCTTATCATGCGGCCATGGACGTGATTACCAAACGTAATGGTCATTTCTGTCATAATTCACTTACTCTGTTTACATCTTCATTGTTACGTCGCCTCGGATTGGCGGATCAATATGTAAAAGAAACAGCTAACAATGTTGTTCAGTTAGTCGACACAACTTGCACGAGTGGTTTTGGACGATGGTTGTTTAATGGCGATCACCAGCGACTGAGTGAACATCCATTAACGGCAACAATCGGCGGCAAAGTTAACAATTGTGTTATCGACTTACTGGTTCTCAGTAAAGATACCGTATTCGTTATCGACTACAAAGTGAATCTCTCAACACGTGGGCGGACAGATGTTAATAGTCTATACAACCTAGTAAGCCAATACCGGCATCAAATGAATACATATATTGATGTGATCTCGGCAAATTTCCCTGACCTCAAGGTCACTGCACTTTTCTATCTTCCTTCTACGAATCAACTTTGTGATTTACACGGCAAGTCTTTTTTGCTCGATTACTATGACCAGGTAGGATGATAACCATACTAAACAACCATGGAGTTATCATGAGTGAAGCAAAACCAATCAGCGCTTTGTTTTGTCCAAGGTGTGGCAGTCAACAATTAAACTTCGCTGCAATTGCAATCTGGGATATAGACAAGCAGGACTGGGGATTGATGCGTATTCAGGACAACGTTTCTTGCGAGAATTGCGGGCGCAAATCTAAATACTATGACGAAGTCACTGTAAAAACCAAACGCTTGGAACACTCCATGCGCAGACACAAAGATTTGCAAGGACTATGTTGTCAAAGACTCTTTAGAAGAATCATTGTCTATCGGATCTTGTTAGAAGAGATCAAGCGTATTCTTGACAATCTAGACTATTCGATTCACAACGGCCCATTAACCAGGAAACTGTTCGAGTACTTTAACGGTTTGTATAACGTTACCACCGTGCGCTTGAATCAAGCAGAAGGTTTTTACTCACAAAAAAGTGATGATTCTGCTTTATCTACTTGCGAGGATTTCAAATGAAAAGTAAACTTATTATCACAAATGTTGATTGTATTTATGAACACGCAAGTGATTTTCCACGCACTTTTTTCATAGAACTCACCCCTGACATTCAAAGGCGGATCAAGCAACTATCAATGTTAGTTAAATTATCAGAAGTCTATAACATCGAAGAGTTTCATTCTTGTGGTTTTTGGTCTAATAGTGAAAGCGATATGCTTAGATCAAAACAAGCGAGTACCAACGATATTAGATCAACTCTTGCCCAGCATCAAACGAACGTCGAGTGCCCGTTATTGTCTGTACAGCGTGATACCTTTGGATGGACCCGTTCACCAAAACACTGCGGTGATCACATGCTGCTAATGACACCACGCATACCCATTGACTTTCTCGATAAAAATGATTCATTGTTTACAAACTTCTAGTTCGACTGCAATACCCTCCTCCTCTTGACCGGTGAAAGCCGGTCTTTTTTTATCGATGTTACAATTGGATTCGTATATACTATTCGTCATAACAATCGCGGCCTGTGTGCAGGGATGGATAATAGTGAGACACCTTGTTTACCTGATAATTTCCTTTGGTATTTTTGCTTACCAAATGCACTATACCCAAACATTCCAGTACGCCTATATGCAGACTAACATACCGTGCTTAAACGACATTGGTGAGCAGAGCGACAATGGCTGTTCCTACAGAAATGTTGTTGTCAATACGCGCTTTTTCACAAGAGACTACGAAATTTTGTTTCCCAATGTTTCTCATCCCTATATCATCGAATCAAGTCACGTCACATCCAGCACATGGAATACACAGGACTCTCCCTTCACTTGGCGAACCTACCTATGGATTTTATTTTGGATAGCTTCACTCGTATGGATTACGCTTGATCTTCTAAAACGAGAACGAAAGCGCAACGCCGTGACATCATAGCCATTTTCTAACTTGCTCATTCCTTTACTTACGCCATAATATTTTCACTTGAATATTATGAAAAGGATTTCAAATGAGTTTAGTGAAGTGGCACTCCAACAACCCATTTTTTTTGCATGGCATTGAAACCGGTATTCAATTTGTAAACGATTCCTCGGTAGACGTTGTCGGTGTAATAGAAAGCGACGATCCAAATTTCGTATATATGCTTGTAACGATTGATCACAACCAAAAAGTACCGATCAACAAGTATTTTGATATTAACCATTTCATTCGAAGTGAACCATTTATCAAAGTTCAAGATATTGGTTCTTCCACCCATACTGCCATCGAGGTCGACACCCATGAGTAAGCTAATCTCGCCAAAGGAATTAGCAGAGCTTGTTTCTGGCTTGCTTGTGAGACCTTCACTTCTGGGTGAGTTAGATACACTGGATCGGTACGAAGACTTCATTCGAGATATTGGGCAAGTTGTTGCAGATTACTGTGGTGGAGAAGTTGTTGCAGTTAGTCACCCTATTTCATCAGATAAATTTTCGTCATCTGATAATGCCTTGCCTGCGCTTCATGTCGAACCGAATGATAGTTTGCCCAGTTTAGAAAACAATGTTTGGTCTCACTATGATCCCAGTGGATGGGACGAAGAGACTGGACAGACTACCGATGACACTGTCGGCAATTCAGCTCTTCGCAGTAAATTGCAGAGACTACTCCTCGACAAACAAGCGCCTATTCCATTTACACTTCTTGATAACGAAGGTGTTTACGATCCATTGGAAGGGTCGCTGATTATTGAAGACATTGGCATTTCTTTTCAGTTTGATGGATACACCGATAACTATTCTGATGATAATACAGGTTTTCCAGTTTTTGTTGAAAAGTATCAAGACGAAGTGTTTGTTCGTGTATATGGCGATGTTAATCGCGATGATCCTACTTTGGTTGCTTCTCTAAGTAACGCAAGAAACGACCGTCGAATTGAATAGTTTGCACCTGATTCTACTTTGTTGCGTGATTTCCCTATGAAAATACAATAAGAACAATTCAACTAGCAAATCTCGAAGAGAATCTCATGAACATACTTGGCATTCCATTTGAAATTCCTCAGTCCAAAGATTCTATTTTCGCCTTGGTGTTAGATAGAGAAGTGATCGATTTCTTTCCGCTATCTCGGCAGAGCTATTCTTGGCGCAAAGACGAGCCTCTTGTGAAGCTGAGAAAAATCGTCAACTCAATCAAACGTACTCTGGCATACCTTAGCTGCTTGCAAGTATTGAAATGGTCAGATGACGGTAATAGTACGGATCGAAATAATGACGCTGTGAACAATGCACTTCGGTATGCTAAGAATTTGTTGCTAGGACAAACGAAACCAGGTCGATTTGGCCAAGTCTTTCCATACCAACCACGCATCCCAAATCGAGACACTAGAACAAAAGAAAGCTCACCTTGTTTTGTTTGTTCGAAATAAGGGATATGGTTAACTAAATTGCTGTAGTACTTGCAAATAAATATTATTCGAGGGTATATAATGTTCATTCAAAAGCCGATTCACTCATTGAATTCATCACCAAATATCCCGTTAGCGCTGTTTGCTATTTTTGCTCCCAGTTTTATAGCTGCGATAGTTTTTCTTGTAACAACATTCCCAGATTGGGATTATTATCTAGTACCTAGGGTACATTCAAAACTAGAAAATCAACTATCTCAAGAGTTTCATCAGAATTTAACAAAGTATGGCGTTACAAAGATCTTTACTATTCGCGAGAAGAGATTTTTCGATCTACAGTCTACCTACATTACTATCGTCGAGTCTGAGGCCGGTCGTTTCAGGTTCAATACCCCAGATGTATTTTCACCGAAATTTTTTCATCTTGTGAATAGTCGATACGATGATTTTCATGTTCGATGGATACACAATCAGAATCGTCACTTTGATCACATTTGGAACGATGCACGGAATTTTATTATTATTGTAATGGATGACTATATTTCCCAAGCGGAGCGAAGAGAACGTAATCAGCAATCATGGGAGTAGTGATGCTCAAAAGTATCCCATTCGAAACACATTTTAGAAACGCAGGAGAAAACAATGACTCTACATTTTAAATACCTGAGCCCGGTGAAACACTGCTATATGAAGAGCCTAATTCGCTATGCGAAATCAATGGTTATGATTTTGACTCTGTGGGTAACAAAATCCGTGGGGAACACCTGGTTCTCTTGCGCCAAGGCAACATTGTTTCGATGAGTTTTCTGCTTATGGACAATGAAAACTACAAGCGCGTATATTAGATACCTGTGATTCATGCCAGCAACTCAGTTTTCATTTTTTCGTATTCTTGTTTTGACTGGTGTACCAGCTGGCTAATTCGATCAATATCGATTTGGGTTTTTCCGCTTTTTACTGCATCTTCAATTTCTGCAAATTCGATTCTCAATGCATTTAACATGCACATTCCAGCCTTTCCCTTTAAACGATGCAGCAAATGTAGAATGTTTGCTTGGCTTCCATTGTTAAGCGCCTTTGACAATTTTTTCTTTTCCGTATCCCAATCGACAAGAAATTGTTGTGGCAAACTAAATACTTCTTCCACACTTTGCTGCAATAGCTGATCACACATCATTTCAAGGTCTAATAAATCTTCACTCTTATTTTGCACTGAATAACTCCTCTGCTAAATATTCAGTATGGTGGCTAAGTCTATATTATCGATTTACTGATATTTTTCAACTCGTCATGCAATTTCCCGCGTTTCTCCCATTTTTACTGCAAAATAGTGCTAAACATGGAAACTACTAAACTTATCGCAGTGCTATGATATTACGTCGTGTTGATCTTATAAGGAGCCGATGATGTTCGATCAATTGTTTTTTCTCGGTCTAGCGTTACTCATCTTTTGGGCAATGATTCCTAATAAATCAAAGAGACCCAGAAAAAAAGCGAGTCTTCATCGTCGGAACATAAAGCAGAGCCAGGCCATGCTAGCTGAAATACAGCAATGCAAAGGAAGAAACCGTGGTCAGTCTATATTTTATTTGTTGCGATATCACCTCTCGCCGTATGAATTTGAAGAACTTTTACTAACATGTCTAGAATCCTATGGCGTGACAATCCAACGCTCTCGATCGTATAGTGGTGATGGAGGTGTCGATGGAACGTTTCGATACAAAAGCAAAACTTATGCTATTCAAGCCAAGCGTTACCGATCACACATCAATCCGAAGCATGTTAAGGAATTTTCAAGCTTGATCGCCAATTCCAGCTTTTCCGGTGGTCTGTTTATTCACTGTGGCAAAACTGGAGGCCTATCAAAAGCAAAAAAAGGCACTCATATCAGCATCGTCAGCGGTAGCTTACTTATTGAGTTTCTTGAATTGACGGCATCAATTGATCGTCTTCTACCTCAACCCATTCATCAGTAACCATCTTTAGTACTAATTACGTGTTCTATCACTTACCACACCCATCATACAGCTACTTATCTACGTAATCCTTTTTACAGGGTTTTCATGTTTTCTATTTGGTTTTTCAGTCCAGGTTGTAAAAACCAAATAGCAAACCGTAACCGGCGGTACCGGAAAGGAGATAGTAGTATGTTGACCTTCGATGATTTCACCTTAGTTGTACTAAAACTAGTAGTCACATTGTTGATTAAATTGATTCTTCGCTTCATCAAACGCAAATTGAAACGACAAAAGAAAGTACGTCGTTTTAAACGCCGTTCTCGCAAACGATGCGGCGCATAACACCAAGTTGCGAGAACACGCATTCATTTTACGATGGTTTCAATTCACCAATATCTGGAGCCACGTTAATGAATAATGTTATTGATTTTAAGAATGCAGGCGCGGTTGTAAAACGCGTGAAGCAATTGGCGGCGACCGACTGGCAAGTGAAGAATGTGAATTTTCAGGTGGGAATTCCTACGCTTCAAATTTTTCTGGTTGATACTTTCAGTGACTTCATTCTTCATACTGAGTCTGATATCGACTCAATTAATCGAACACGAACCGAATCGCAATTTCGCTCTAAGAAAGTTTCCGACATCGCGAGTCAGCTAGGCTCATATATTACTGACAATGTGAAAACTGATCACTTGCTGACAGATATTCAGCAGGTGCAGTGTGCATATCTCACGATCGCCTATGTGTCATTTACAGAGACATTTTCTCTGATCGATCAATCCAGTGTTGGTCATACGAAACTCATTGTTCTACGATATTTCGAACCTTCTACGCGAGAATCCATGCTAAGACCATTTAATGTGATATCGGACAAAATTTACGCGCCGGATGATATTCACCAACTAGCGGCATATGCGATTAAGAATGATCAAGCTGGCAAACTTGTAGATTTCTCCAATGTGGTGTTACACAGCACGTTTCTATAGTAAGGGTGATCTGTGACTAAAGAATACACTTCAATTCGCTTTAAAATTCGTGAGATTTCGGATTCATCAGCAATCAGAGCCGCGGCGTATAGTTCATCGTCACAGATTTTGGCGATTCAATACCATACCGGGATGTTGTGGTACTTATATGGCTGCCCGGAGTTGACCTGGTCTCACTTTTTAATGGCCGATTCGAAAGGAAAATTTGTCAAAGAAGCTGGTCTTGGGCAATCAATTGCGAAACTTGAATCACTAAATGTTGCAGATGAGAACACTGTGGATCTTGAATGGTTGTTTAAACACATATTGGAGACCTCCCGTCATAGCAATCAAGTCTCATACTTTTAGAGGCATCAAACTATACAACGATTTTTCAAGAAAGGCATACTATGTATAACAAGAATCTCTAATTGTTGTTTTCATTTATAATGCTGAATGCCTCGGCAACAGTGTTTGCGTCA
>JAOUJM010000210.1 GCA_029883265.1 Gammaproteobacteria bacterium | reverse complement strand
CTGGTTCATCGTCATTGATATAAATAAGCGACGTACTCATGCCTAAGTTGGCACCGTTGGTAACGTTTTGGATTTTTACTTGTATGGTTTCAGTTTGTTCATAAGTGCTATCGTTTATCAATGAAACTGTAAACGACTTCGTGCCGATTTCTCCATCGGCCCAACTCAATGTGCCTGATGCCGCAGTATAGTCGTTACCTGCGCTAGCAGTGCCGCCGGTAATCGTTAAATAGTCAACATTCACAGCGCCAACGTCACTCGATCCGCGACGAACCGTTACACTAACACTGCCATCCGATTCCAATGCGGTATAGCTATTCTCTAAAAAGTAAACAGTACCTTCCGCTGTTGGTATGCAAGAATCAGAATTCACAGTTCCGCTACCATCAAGTTTGAAGGTCACATCAATAGTGCAATTGGTGTCCATGTTCAAGTTTTCAGGCGCACCGAAAGTGATTGGTGTGATGGGATGCGGTGCTTGAAAGGAAATACCACCACTGGTTTCTGAATAGGGGCCAACACTAGATCCACCAATAAAGCTATTTGAGATTGATTCGGCGCTAAGATGATAAGTACCTGGTGGAAGATAAATTGAAAAGTAGCCAGTGCTTTGTTTTTTGTAATCGGATACGATGCTATAGACTTTTCCAGTCGTCGTTTCTTTCGCCCAAATATTAGCACCGAGAATCGGATTGTTATTGGTGTCGAGGAACACACCCGTTAGCATGCCATAGCTACTATTAATATTCGTCGCGGGATAGAGTCGGCTGACAGCAGCTATGTCATCTTCATGTAGGGATTGCTCAGTGCGATATGCTTGAGGATACATCAATGCATAGTTACTCGTAGTCAAACCTTGATCACTATCAAGTTGACTGTGATCAAGGCCAATAAAGTGGCCGAGCTCATGAGCCAATACAATGGTTTCTTTGGAATCGGGGAAGCCGGGATTCGCATCCGGATAATAGCCATTAATTACTGCACGCCCTTCGATGAACTGCGCAGTGGATGTATAATAAGCTGAGCCGGCAAAGCCAAGCACCGAATTTTTTGCGCCACTTCCTAGTTTCAAATCAATAATACTACCATCAGTATCATAAACAATTGGATTTAAACCATCGCTGAAAGCATTATAGTAGGTATCGATATTTGCAGCAGTGACGTCGACCGGCATGTCTGACCCTTTGCTAAGGTTCACGGTCGAGGTCGAAACATTGTTCCATAGTGCAATTGCATTATCGACAATCGCATCCGCTTGAGCATTTGTATATCGTGCACCCAAATTTCCTAAATCGTAATTGATTGTTATATTGGCACCACCCGCGGGATAGGTGATGGGTGTTTGTCCATCACTTCCAGCAATATATAAAGGACCACCCGCCCAGGTGAAGGTGATGAAGCTAAGCAAACCCAAAATCAATAGCGCAATTATTTTACTATACGTCATAAGGTGATACTCAATAACTATTGATTAAGTTGGCGAACTAAATCCAGGAATTCACCGAGCGGAACATCGGATTTGGCTTTGTTATCAAAACCTGGTTTCCCTTTTTGCTTTGTCGATGTTGGTTTAGGGTTTGCGGCATCAGAAATTGCGGGTGGGAGAGCAACAGATTGTGGAATATTGCTGAAGAATTCTTGGGGATCACGTCCATTGCTGACGCTGCCGTTGGCGTGATTCACTGGAAAATGGCCTTGCTGAAGTCCAACAGGACTCGACAATCCTATTTTTGATTTGCCGTAAAGAAACAACACATATTCATTTCCGACCGTAAATTTTGGAATGCCATGGACCTCGAAAACAATTCCGTTTTCACTATCCAAACCACCAATTTGTTTAAGTACGTAGTTTTTTTCGTTTGCCGGGCCTTTGATGTTCTCGATAATGTCAAATGTGGACCACGTAACGGTTTGACCACTTTCTTCATCAAATCCAGTTTCATTGGAAATACATATGCCATGAAAAATGCGACTCGCTTGATTATTTACTTGATTAATATCCAGTGGTAGTACTGATGCTGCAGTAGAATTAAATGATATTGTCGATAATAAAATGAGGCTTATGATAATTCTTATAGTCATTTTTATAGAACCTTTGTTGTCTGAGTTGCAGGGTTTTGCCAGCTTATGTATTCAAGAGGATTTGAGAAATAATCCTAGAATTAAGATTCAGGGAATATATCGGGTAGATGCTGGAAATTGGGAAGACGAGCAAGGTTAAAATGTGATCGAGGTCACTTTTTAAAGTAGCTTATAACTAGACTCAATCAAAAACTTGTTTTTTACATTTTAGTCATGACTGACATAAGGGTCATATGGAAGAGCATGGGATAGAGAGCAAAAGAATGGTGCTACTGACCTTTTAGCCAAAGCATAAAGGTCAGTAGTTGAGCAGTTAATACCATCTATTTTTTTATTTAAAATAGTTTAGCAATAATTGCAAAAGTGTACGTTTCTCTTCATCTGAAAGTGATTCAAATATAGCATTAGGGTCGCTTCCAGTTGTGGAAGACAAAGTGGATCCAATCGCAGCATGACTGGGAAGTACACTTAATGTCATGACCGCAGGCACCACATAGGCTGACTTTCTAAGAAGAGAACGTTTTGAATCGTCAATATCTAGACTAGGTCTGTTGGTGTTCATCAAAATGTCCTCAATAGTATTGTTGGTATATTACTGTCGTAAATATACAACATTAAAAATATAGCGCAATAGTTCTTGAGTACTAAATGCACTAAAATTGATAAAAAAATACTCATGAAGCTAAAAAACAACCAATAAAATATAACTTTCTTAAATTGGACTAATTATTATACGAAAAAACCGTTGTAGAAATGCAACAAGTACTGAGGGGTGCTTGATCGTTATATGAAAATTTAATCGTAAAAACAGGTCTACCCAAATATCAGCTATGACAGTTTCGGTGGCAAATTTTCAACGTTGCAGCTTTTGGTAAACGCACACCCATGCTTGTTTTGCACCTGGTGAGTAGAAGTTGAGGCTTGCGTCCATATCCTCTCGATGGTCAATCTGGGAATAAGCATGGGCAAATTGGTTGATCGGGCTAATAATGGCACTATGACTCGATTGCTGCCAAATAGCCCACAAGCCGATTTCACCGATTCCATCCAACTTGAAACCTTGCAATTCAGCGGCAAGAAAATGAATGGCTGGGTTGCCTGGGGCTCTGACAATGCTCGCACTGGTCTGGTCGATCAAATAGTTAGGTTTGATAATTTCCGATTGCACAAGGGCTAAAAGACTGATTTCTGGATCAAGACAGGTAGTGGTATTTTGCTTTAATTGCTTGGCCATACTCAACGGGTATGCAATAAGCATAAAGAAAATACAGGTGAAAAGTGCTAGCCACTTTCTGTTGTTAATATACGATAGCATGTGTTTTTTTCGTGTAAAATTGGTTTTTCTTTAAGAAAAGGTTTTATGGATTTGCAAATCGTTTGTTGTTCAAACCCCATGGATATTGGTCCGGAAGCCATTGCTGTTTTTGATTCAGGAATTGGGGGGCTGACGGTGTTGAATAATATTCGGCAACACTTAGTACACGGGTCTATTTTTTATTTGGCGGATAATGGCTTTGTCCCTTATGGTGAAAAAACAGTAGAACAAATTCGACAACGCTGTTTGCAAGTTGTTGCTTGGTTTGCGCAACAGGGATTCAAAACGGTAGTTATCGCCTGTAATACGGCAACAACACTTGCTATTGATGACTTACGTCAAGCCTTTGCTGATATTCAATTCATTGGTGTCGAACCTGGGGTAAAACCCGCTGCGGAACAATCGAAAAACAAAAAAGCAATCGTGTTGGCAACCCAAGGCACTGTTACTAGCCTTCGCTACCGAAGACTCGTTAGCGATTATGCACAAAAACATCAATGTGAAATTATTAGCTGGGCTTGTTCAGATTTAGTCCGTGCCATTGAACATTCAGCGGGAATGTATACCAGTGAATTGGATCTACTAATCGATCATTACGTTGACCGAATTCATCAGGCTCAGGCAGATACTGTGGTGCTCGGTTGCACACACTTCCCTCTAATAAAGACACATATACTGCACTTGCTGGGACAGGAGGTTTCAGTGATCGACACGAGTATCCCTGTCGCAAAACAGTTAATTCGTACTTTAGAAAGGCATGATCGCCTCCCCACTGATGCTGCTATAACAAGTCTAAATATCAGCAAAAGCGATTCAAATTATTGTGAAAAACTCGTTCGTTTGGCATCCTTGGATATGGTCGATTTGTGTTTGTCTTGAACTTTAACACTTCAGCCCTGGACGCATGCATGGAGGTATTATATTCTAGACAAAAATAAATCGAATTAGAGGGTGGCATGGATTCCAATATACAATCCATATTGAAACAAACCGTAGCACTTGCCAAACGGCGCGATGCCAAAGCGTTATACAACTTGGCGTTGATGTATCACAAAGGTCAGTATGTGGAAAAAAGTCCTGAGAAAGCCTTTAAATATTATCGTGAAGCAGCGCAACTTGAGCATGATAAAGCGCAAAACAATCTCGCTAATTTATATGAACACGGTATTGGTGTTGAACAAGATATAAAACAAGCCATTCAGTGGTATAGCAAAGCGGCAGAAAATGGCAATTTGTATTCAATTTATAATATGGCTCGCAAATACGAAGTGGGCCATGGTGTAGAGCAGGACCTGCAACGCGCTAAGTCGTTTTACTTATTGGCCATGGAGCATGGGCACCGCCGAGCTACTGAACGATTTTTCAAACTCAACCAACGTTTGCTCAATGAGAAAAAGGCAGTCACCAAATTATTTGGTAGCCATTTACTGTATTTAGACCGCAATTATTTTCGTGAACTGTTACAAGCGAACGGTTTAGTCACATTGCGGGGCGAACAGCAACAAACCGTCTTCGATTATTACGATAGTCGCGAAATTCTTAGTGGTAGTGATCGTCTTGCAGTTGCCTATTTGGATAAGAAAGAATTTGCGTTTGCCGAATATCGTTTTCCCAGTTGGATGAACGAAGTGAAAATTGATTACGTGCTGCGCATGCTGAACTCAAAATATGGTGAGAGCAATAATAAAAAACTGTCACAACATGATAAGTCATGGCATTGGACATTAGACGATGGAGTCGAGATTGTGGTTAAGACCTCATGGCCGGATACTACCGTGACTTTGCAATACCGACATCCCGAACATTATCCTTTGTTTAAACGACAATTGGTTGATTCTTTGTACGCTCAGGACAAACAACTTTTCGAATCTCAAGAATTTGCCTATTAACACCACTCGGTAAATACCACTCATGGCGGATGCTCGGTTTGATATTCAATATGCCAATTTAAAATGGCAGGATGGTAGCTGCGAGAATGTGGATTATGGCGATCATTATTTCTATCGAGAAGATGGTTTTGGTGAAAGCGAATATGTGTTTATCGAAGGCAATCAGTTGTCTACGCGCTGGCGACATAGCGCAGAATTTTCTATTGGCGAAATTGGTTTCGGCACTGGTCTGAATTTTTTTCTAAGTGTGCAGCATTGGCTAGAACAAAACACCGTGCAAGGTGTGTTGCATTATTTTTCCTGTGAAAAAAATTTACTCAAGCCGAATGATTTCTTACGAGCCAATCAGGCATGGCCGAGCTTAGCGCCATTGTTTCAAGAATTTTTCTCACATTATCCGCCGTTGTGTCCCGGACTATTGAGTTTTAATTTGTATCAGGGTCGAGTGAAGTTGCATTTGTTCTTGGGTGAAGCAAAAACGATGCTTGAACAAATGGATGGGCTAATCGATGCCTGGTTTTTAGATGGGTTTGCACCGAAATATAATGCCGATGCATGGTCCACTAAATTATTGCGAAATATAGCGCAACGCAGTCGTTTAGGCGCAAGTTTCGCTACATTTACAGCGGCATCAGCAGTGCGCCAAAGCCTAGTCGAACACGGATTTTTAGTTTATAAACGCAAAGGCTATGGCAAGAAGCGTGAAATGTTATGTGGTTTTCTACAATCAAAAACATATGTGAAAACTTTAACACCATGGTTTGCGCGATCTCGTCAAGGTATTGCAAAAAAAGAAATTATAATCATCGGCGCGGGTATTGTGGGCGTCATGAGTGCTTATGTTTTAGCCTTGCAAGGATGGCAAGTAAGCTTAGTGGAAAAAGAAGCGGGCGTATGCACTCAAGCTTCAGGTAACCCCTACGGCATAGTAATGCCGCGTGTTACTCGTGATTTTAAGTATCAAACCCAATTTTATATGCAAAGTTTTTTGCAGATACAAGCGTTTCTTGATGCATTTAAGCAAGCCCATCCGCAATTGTTATGGTACAAGACGGGTGTATTGCAAACGCTGTCAAATGATGAATGGAAAGATTATCAAAAGCTTCCGCAGCAAAATTCCATGTACCGTTGTTTATCACAGACAGATATCGAAAAACAATTCAAGCTAAAAACTGAAAAGCCTGCACTATTTTTTCCACAGGCCGGAATATTAAACCCGGCCAGTTTGGCTCAACATATTTTATCATTGGATTTGCCAATTCAGTTAATCACAGGTTGTCCTATTGAGCGAATCGATTATGAAAATCATGCGTGGTCACTTTTTTCAAATCAAAATGAAAAAGTGATGACTTGTCCCAACGTCTTAGTGGCCAATTCATTTGCCGCCACCCAATTTCCACAAAATACGCATCTTTCGGTTAATAAAAATCGTGGTCAATTGGTTTATTTGCCCGAACAGACCTTACAATCATGCCCGGATTTTGTGCTGAGTGGAGAGGCTTATTGTATTCATACACAAAATCAAAACATTGTTGGCGCAAGTTATGGGCTTGATGATAGCAATAAATTAAGTGACGAGGATCAGCGCCATATTTTAAACACACTGCAAACCGAATTAGCCATGCCCTCACTGGATAATCCTATGCCTCTCGCCGGGAGAGTTGCGTTTCGAGGCATGACACCTGATCGCATGCCTTTGGTGGGGCCGGTTGCCGATGAAGATTATTTTCGACAAAGCTATCAGTATTTGATAAAAGGCGCGCCCGCGTGGCGAATGTCAAAAGCACAATATCTCCCCGGCTTGTATGTGAATACCGGACATGGTTCACGTGGATTATGTAGTGCTTTATCCAGCGCGAACCTAATTTCTGAATACCTGCAAAACCAAGTCTTTTCATTTTCAAAATCTATTGTTCATGGATTGCATCCGGCGCGATATTTGATCAAGCATCTCAAGCATACAGAAAAAGTCTAAAGTTCGCATTCTCGCTGACGATTAAACTTAAAATAAGTATTCAGGTGATTAATGTCTGACAATGTAATTCATGCAGAATTCCGAAGTCCGAATTTTGAAAAAATTCGTAGTGAATTTGCGCAAGATATTCCTTCGCGGGTGGCGGCAATTAAGGCTACATGGAGCAAACTCGAAATAGAAACCTGGAATGATCAATATCTTGAAGATGTCGATCAAATCATAACAATTGCACATTCATTATCAGGCACTAGTTTGACTTTTGGTTTTGAGGATATCGGTCGACGCTCGCGTTTGATTCAGGAGTTATTAATCGCTTGCTACAAAAATCAGAATATTAATCAGCCGATTAGTTTCGTTGTCGATCAACTAATTGTCGATATAGAAAATAGTTTGCAAGATTTGAATAATTTATAATTGGCGCGATGATTCAATCATCGTATCGCTTAAATCAAACCATTGATAGTCACGATAAATTTGCATTGGCCGGTACTTGGCTTTGTAACTCATTTTTATACACTCCTTAATCCAATAGCCTAAGTACAACCAGGATTTTCCTTGGCGTAAAGTCTCTTCGATTTGCCAGAGTACGCCATAAACTCCGAGGCTGCGTTCGGGCATATCCGGATCAAAATAAGTATAAAAAGCAGATAAACCATCGGCGACAACGTCAGTCACTGCAACCGCCACTAGTTGGCCATTGAGTCGAAATTCAAAGCTGTCGGTTTTGCACCAGCGACTAATAATAAAATTCTTATAGCGGCTGAGTGCGGGATCATCCATGCCTCCACCGGCATGACGCGATTGAATATAACGTTGATAGAGTTC
>JAOUJM010000209.1 GCA_029883265.1 Gammaproteobacteria bacterium | reverse complement strand
CCGGATGTAAAGTTAATTCTCCATGACTGGGTTGAGTCACTGGGCTGATTACGACGCTTAAACTGGTGGTGTCGACATCACTATCATTTAATAATAATCCTGGCGCAACCACTTGTAGGGTTTGTCCTTCATTAAGATTATATTCATCATCCGTTGCGATTGGTGGGTTGTTTATAGGATTGATGGTGAGATTCACGGTTGCTCGTGAACTTAAATCACCATCAGAAATTTCATAAACAAAAGTATCTGATGTGGTTTCGTTACCGTTATGTTGATATTCAAAACTACCATCGCTCAAGAGAATGAGGGTGCCATTTAATGGTGGTTGAATGACTTGAGTATTGACTTGCAAAGCACTGGCTTCGGCATCCGTATCGTTTTGCAATAAGCCTGGTGCATTGATCGTGAGGTTTGCAGCTTCATCCAATGTATAAGCATCATCATTCGCCATCGGTGCATCGTTTATATTATTGATGTTGAGATTAACGATGGCGCTAGTGGTTTCTAATCCGTCAGTTAATTGGTAACTAAACTGATCACTGCTTGCTTCGCTGCCATCATGAGCATAGCCAAAACTTCCGTCACTATTTAATGTTAACGCGCCATGTTGTGGCAATGTAACAAGGCTAACACTTAGTGCATCGTTCTCCGCATCGCTATCATTGGCCATAACACCGGGGGCACTCACTTCGAAAAAGGCGTTTTCATCCAAGGTATAAACATTGTCAACGGCAATCGGCGCGTCGTTAACTGGATTAATGTTTAAAATAACTGTTGCAACGGCAGAACCTACACCATTTCGCACACGATAGACAAAACTATCACTGTGATTTTCAGATCCGTCATGTTGATAGGTAAATGTTCCATTAGTATTCAAGGTCAACAGCCCAAACAAAGGCGCTTGCACGGCGGTGGGGTTAACGAATAAGCCATCGTCCATTGGGTTTACGTCATTCGCTGTTACGCTGATGCTTGCGGTGAAGGTTTCTCCTTCGTCTAATGCATATTGATCATCGTTGGCGCTTGGAGCGAATGAATCAGGAAATTGAATCACGACTGAATTGTTTTGGAGATTGGGATCAGGCCAACGGTTGCTTACGCTGATATGAACATCATTACCGGCCAAGGAATTTACAGGCTCGGCAGGATACATGGTCAAATCCCAAGGTTGGCCCACCGGTATGGGTTGCATGACGGGAAAGTCTTGCTGAATACGAAACAAAATTTGTCCGGGATAATCAGGGCTGATGTCGCCAATATAACAACGTACTACATTAAGCGTTTCAGGAAAAATATGGCAATCCTGGTTATCACTTTTAGCAATATTGAAGGGAAAATTGAATACAACTTCATTCGTTGGATGAATTGATGACACATTGCTTAAGTGCAATTTTCCTTCGATAAGTGGTGATCCAATAGGGGCTGTAATACTGACTTTTTCATAGGCAATTGCCATATCAACAGGAATATCGACTTCGGGTAATCTAAAAATATGCACATACGGAAAACCACGCACCGCAATCATGTCACCCGATACAGAAACATCATAGCCTGAAAGATAAGGTGGTGAGATTCCTAAATTAATATCGGTTTGGGAACTAATGAGCTTCCGACTATCACCCCAATTAGAAGCTGTCCGCGTGAACAGATGAACTTCACCCAGTTGGTAAGTTCCTTGATCAGCGGAAGCACCTGTAGTCGCAAGCAGATTGCCTTCCATACTTACCATATGTCCAAATTGTGGGCCTGTTTGCATAGCAGCAGGGTAGGGCGAGCGTGCTGCTTTTCCATAGTTTTTTGCAGTAAGAATTTGGATTTGCGTCCATTGCCCATCAATTTTTTCGAAAAGATAGAGCGCACCTAGTTCATCGGATTCTTGATCACGTAGTGGTGCACCAATAACAATTGTGTTTTGGTTAACTTCGACTGCTAAACCAAAGCGGTCATGGGCTTTGCCATCATTAGCGACTAGTTTTGCTTTTTGTTCCCATGCAACACCATTAAATTCGAATACATAAGCGGCACCGGCGGCACTACCGAGGTCATCGTCGCCTGGCGCGCCCGCGACTACAATATTTCCTTCGATTGCAACTGAACGCCCGTATTCATCCCCTGCACCAATGCCTTGAGGCACTAAATCTGCGATGTAAGTACTGGGGAGATTAGCGCTAACAAATGATTCTTTGGCACCGACTTTGACGCCACCGGTTCCAATACCACCAAGCACAAAATCATTCGACGCGAAGCCTTGCACAAACGCTTCAGTGCCATCAGCATCAATTGCAAATGATACGCAGCAATGTTGGTTAAATATGTCACCGTCACCGGTTGCATTTATCCATTGCAGCTCTCCGAAGTAAGACATTGAGAATCGACCAAGAAATGCCGAATATATATAAGGGTCGTTTAGGTTTTTCAAGTTAGCAAGCGGATTCAATCCAGCGGTAGAAGCAACGCCGCCAATGGGAGAAAATCCAAAACTACTATTGATGGATTCATAAATACTAGTATGATTTTCCCACGCGTTGCCGTTGAAATGCATGGACTCAAATATGGAAACATCTCCAAATGTCTGATCGAAGTCTGCGCCTGCGGCAGAAACAAAATCGCCCTTAATATCAACATCACTAGTAAAAATTCGGTTGCCAAAAAACAGAGGATTGTTTCCCATTCTAATGACGGTTTCTTCTGCAACAGTTATATCGATTGTGTCACTAATGGTTAGTAAATTTCCGTCTATGTTTTTTGTGTGAACTCGAAGACGGTGATTTCCTGGGATTAATCCGTTTACCATAAATTGAGTTGCGTTGAAAACACCATAAGATACATCATCGACAAACACTTCGACTTGGTCGGTTCCTGTGTTCAACATGCTATAACGAATTTGCACTGAAGCGGTTCCAGATGGTGGTGCGCCGATGATGGTGCCAGTTTGGGGTTGTGTAATTTTTAAGAACGCATCGGCCTGGTCAATGTTAACAACGAGCATCTGAAAATTATTACTAGCATAGGGGTCGCTATTGGTTTTTGATTTAACGTCTGCAACAATCGTAAATCCATCAGGATGGTCAGTGCGCAAAACAAAATCCAGAGATTGTGCAGAGCCACTCGTAAGTTCAGGCAAATTACATTCTATTTGCCAGGTTGTGCGATCACAGCCTTGGGGAAGTGTAATACTTGAAACATGCGCAGGAATGCGCAGCTTAAGATGCGGTTCGGCTGACAAAATGCCAATGTTGGTGAGAATGGCGTTGTAATTCAGGTCGGTTCCAGGTGTGCCTGTTGTATCACCACTTAATATGAATTCGATGTCAGTGGTTTGTGTTTCTGGTGATAATAATACGACACTCCAGCGGTGGGGTGTATGATTGTTATTAAATTCACTGGCAACACCTGCTATCTGTCCTCTGTCATTAATCGACGATAGATGAACCATACGATATTGCGATGGAGTCGTGGGCCATAAGGTGTCGATAGGTGTAATGACTCCGTTATCCCACAAGAAATAATTCACTGCCGTTATAAAATTTTGGTCGGTGTCACCCAGTAAATATCTCCATGGGTTTGAGCTAGAACGAGCCTGAATTAATACTTGTCCTTGACTATTGATAGAAATCGCTCGCGTGTTACCGTTTTGCAAAAGTTCCAAGTGGTTTGTGTCGGTTGGAAGACTCGTCGCCTCTGCAATCAAATCGTGTATAAGGCCATCTTGCCAAAGAAATGCACGAAATCGAGCGAGGCTATTCGGTGAATCATTTGCTAATGACGAGGTGCCGACAACTTGGCCCGCATTGTTCAGGTCAAACGCTGTGCTCAGTGAACCACCGAGCGTGCCTAAATTTGTCCAAGTCGTGCCATTAAAAAAACCAGCGGTGCAAAGTGGATCAGTTTCGCTTAAACAATCTATTTGCGGCTGCCCTGTAAAAGGATCAGAAGGCTGTGACCACAAGGCAGAAGAAAAACCATACGCTCCTGCAGCGGCGCCAAAACCAAACGAAATTCCTTGGCCTGACAGATTGCGCTTGTGAATTTCTGTGCCAAGGATAGGAATCAGCGGGTTATTTAGATAGCCTTCAATTGTTACATCATTATTGTCAATATCAAGAACAGCAGAGGTTGCTGATTGGGTAAATTGTCCATTCTGCCAAACATAGCCTGCGTAGTTGTTCTCAACATTATCAAAGTTCAAATAGCCCGTATAAGATGGAAATTTAGTTGACCAACCGACAATTTTTCCATTGTCGTTTATGGCTAAAGCCACTGTGTTATTTCCACCTAAATCACCAATATCAACAACACCACTTGATGCATTGGCGTAAAAGCCACGAAAATCGTGATCATTGAATGCTAGACCAATTAACCAATAATCCGTGTTGCGAAAAATGGTTCCAGCAATTTCGCCTTTATTATTTAAATCAAGAAAAACATGCGGTGTAAGGCTATTGCTATAGTTACGAATTTGTCCAAATTCATAGACTGAATAGGCTGCATGAAGCGAATGAGAGAGGCTTATTGATATAGAAAAAGCAAGAAAAATTCGTTTGAGACCGTGATTCGCAGAAAAATATCCTAGTAAATTCCTAAAGAAATACATGTGTTTACATCCTCGTAATTATTTATTATTTCCATATAAGCAAAAATTATTAGCAGAGATTATAAGCAGAGTTGAGGTGAATAAACAATCATCTAAGGGTAATTATTGCTCAATATTGACGAGCTGGCCGGTTGTAGGGAGATTACAGTTGTGTGTTGAAAAAATAGGATGGCAATATTAGCGATTGATACTTAAGTCGGCTTCACAATTGATTTGCTGTATAATTGAGGGCGCGTCGACACGCATGGCGGTTAGTTTTCCACCCCACAAGCAGCCGCTATCCAATGCATGTATGTTGGCGTGTTTGCTTTCGCCAAGCGTAGACCAATGGCCAAAAAAGATTTGTTTTTGTTTATATTCCGCTATTAAGAATTCATACCACGGTTGAAGCCCTGCTGCTTGTGTGCCGATTGCGCCTTTGTGATGCATATCCAAATGGCCTTCGGCATCACAGAATCGCATGCGTGTGAAAACGTTAGTGATGAATCGAATACGATCAAATCCACTTAAATCATCTTGCCAGCAATTGGGTTGATTGCCGTACATAACATTTAGGAAATCCACATAGTTATCACTTTGCAGTTGCGCTTCAACTTCGTTGGCATAACTTTTAGCTTGCGCTAAATTCCACTGAGGATAAATGCCTGCATGAACCAGTAAAGCCTTGTACTGCTCGTCATAGTGCAATAGGGGTTGGTGACGAATCCATTGAATTAAATCATCCAGACGATGTGATTCAAGTAAGGGACCGAGCGTATCCTGACGGCGTGGTTTGCCAATGCCATTGGCAAGCGCTAAAAAATGTAAATCGTGATTTCCTAAAACTGTGACTGCTCGCGTGCCTAACTGCATGACATAGTCGATAACCTCAAGTGATTTTGGTCCGCGATTGATAATATCGCCACACAGCCAAAGTTGATCCCGTTTGGGATCAAATTGAATGGTTTGCAATAAACGCATAAATTCGTCATAACAACCTTGAATATCGCCAATCGCATAACAAGCCATGAACTATAATTCCTCTTTATAAGGTTCATCTAGTTTTTGTTTCAAAATCTGTTTCAGACGTTTTAGTTTTGTTGTGCTGCTAACGTGTAAGCCATCATGATCGGTAATAAAGAAAATATCCTCCACTTCAGCGCCGAAGGTTGAAATTTTCGCATTTTTCAGCAGCACATCTTCTTTCATTAAAATATATGCGATCCGGGATAACAATCCTGGACGGTCCGTGGTAGCGACGACCATGATAGTATGATTGTTCAATTCATCCACAGCAAAACTCACGCTGGTGTCAATTGTGAAATGTTTTAGTTTGCGCTGTGGCCGTGATACCTCCTGCGGTTCGTTGATTTCATCAAGAATAATTCGTGAGCCAAGTTGCTCTTTGATCTCGGCTTTGCGTTGAATATCTCTGATGGCATCACCGTTATATTCCAGTACGCTATAACTATCCATGGTGATTCCACTTTCGGAGGAAATGATTTTTGCTTCGACGATATTCAAACCCAGCCGGTCAAGCGTATCCGTTATAATTGCAAATAAGTGGTGACGTGCCTGGGTGTGAATAAAAATATCTGTGCTACCACCGTCATCGCGATTCTTTAATGCAATTAGTGGTACCACAGAGTCACGATTCTCATAACGCAAAATGGTTTTACAGTGCCACATAATATCTTCGATGGAATATTTTAAAAAATAATCTTCATCTAAATTTTCCCACAAAGATTCAAACTGGTTGGGATCAATATTTTGGGTCTGCAAGCTGCGTTTTACACTTGATTTGGTCTCTAAAATGCGCTCGTGTTTATCGAGAGGATTTTCCAGGCCTTGTTCAAACGCCCGCTGCGTTTGTTTGTACAATTCGATCAATAAGGCATCTTTCCAATTGTTCCAAATGACTGGATTAGTGCCGCGCATGTCCGCTACCGTGAGTAAATATAAATAATCAAGACGAGTTTTGTCAGCAACTTTAGATGCAAAAGTATTGATTACTTCCGGGTCACTGGTATCTTGATGTTGCGCCGTGGCAGACATGAGTAAATGATTTTCCACTAACCATGACACCAAGTTGGTATCGTATTGACTTAAGCAATGATGTTTACAAAACTCAATAGCTTCTTTGCCGCCTAAGGTTGAATGGTCACCCCCTCGACCTTTGGCAATATCGTGAAACAACCCTGCGAGCAGTAATAATTCAGGTTTGGGGATATGCTTGCTAATAAGACTGCAAAGTGGAAACTCGTGTGAAAATTTTTCGACGTTGAAACGGCGTAAATTACGAATCACAAATAACGTGTGCTGATCGACGGTATAGACGTGATACAAATCATATTGCATCAGGCCAACAATCTTCGCAAAAGAAGGAATATAGGCGGCTAACACGCCATAGTCATTCATACGCCGTAGCTCACGGGTAATGCCTTTTGGCTGACGCAAAATTTCCATGAACAAGGTTTTGCAACGAATGTCATCACGAAAACCATCATCGATTAAATGTCTATACGTACGAATTAAACGAATAGTTTCAGCGCTCACGCCTCTAATATTGGGGTCTTGAGTCATAATCAAAAATACTTCAAGAATTGCAAATGGGTAATGTTCAAAAGTTTCTTTGCGGGTGACTTCTAAATAGCCTTTGCGAATTTGAAAGCGGCGATTGATTTTGATGGGTTCATCGTCTTGTCCGGGATAGAGTATGGCTTGTTGAAATAATTGTAATAACATTTCATTCAAGCGCCTCAATTCCATGATGGCTCGATAATATTTTTTCATGAACAATTCAACGCCCAAGCGGTGACCATCGGCAGCACGGCTCCATGCTTCACTACTGCTTTCCTGCGGCTGAGGGGTTTCATCCTGAAAATTAAACTGTTGAGCTAAGGTGCGTTGATAATCAAATAATAATCGGTCTTCGTGGCGCCCCGTGGCTATATGCAAGGCAAATCGCACTTGCCACAAAAAATCACGTCCTCGCACTAGCGAGTTAAATTCATCTTCGGTTAAAAAATTGTGCTGCACTAAATCGTGCCAGTCATGTTCACCGTATTGGCGTAAACTAACCCAGGAGAGCATTTGAATGTCGCGTAAACCACCGGGACCTTCTTTGATATTGGGTTCTAGATTGTAGGCGGTATCATGATATTTCAAATGACGGCGTTTTTGTTCTTGCCATTTTGCTTTAAAGAAATCGCCGCTGGGCCAGATATTGTCAGGACCAACGGCGTCACGCATGGCGTCGAAAAAAGATGGCTCGCCTTGAAGTAAGCGCGTTTCCATGAGATTGGTTGTGACGGTTATGTCTTGACGGGCCTCGGACTGGCAATCGTCAATGGTTCGTGCGCTATGCCCGATTTCCAAACCAATATCCCACAGAAGTGTAATAAAGGCTTCAAGTGGATTGGCGATTGTTTCATGAGAATCGTCGTGAATGAGAATTAAAATATCAACATCGGAATGAGGATGTAATTCCCCTCGTCCATAACCACCGACAGCAATGAGCGC
>JAOUJM010000479.1 GCA_029883265.1 Gammaproteobacteria bacterium | reverse complement strand
CCCGCGCTGGTGCTATCAATGGCGTACTTTAAACTTAGAGATCTGTTGTAGCGCCGTATCAATCAAAGGAAGATAGTGCAAAACGACATCCCTCCCCTATAAAAACCGCAAATGTTTGCCGGGAAATTTGGTGGGCGCACCAGGACTCGAACCTGGGACCCGCTGATTAAGAGGTTACTTACTATTGGCTAACTTCTGCCATTACTTCCAACTTTTAAGCTGTCAAAAGCCTCCTGAACCGTTCCTTTGCAGGAACAAAAAGTTGGAATGTTGTAAGGAAACGGAGGAAAATAAATGTCTGAAAAAATGGAAATCCCAACCACCATAAAGTTTACGCGCGGGCTACTGGAAAGGTGTGACCGGTATTGGTTTAACGAAGGCTTCAGGAACAGAAGCGACCTTGTTCGTCAGGCGGTAGAGGCCTTCATCTCGACAGAAAACTCAAGCAATTCGGGAGTAAGCTCCAGAGCCCTGCGGGAGAAAAACATACACCTGAACCGGATTGCAGGAATGCTGACCAGCCTGCAGCCATTGATTGCTACTAATGACAACGCTCTCGATAACGAGGATGTAAGCAGGAAGTTGCGCCAAGCGCTGCATAAGATAGAGAAGCTAAGGAAGTAGTTTTATTGGCTGCAGGGGCAGGATTTAAACCTACGACCTTCAGGTTATGAGCTTGCAGGAGCTTGCTATGGCTTGCCAGAGATTACTTAAACATCCATCCAATATGTATGGCCCTTAATGATTTTATATGGGAATTATGCCGTTTCAAGGGGTTGGGCGTAAGTGGGGCAGTATTTTTTTACAGTATAACTCTATAAGTTAAATACTATTTATGTCAGTTCTCGCTTTAGGGCGTTGCCCCCCTCTTCAGCCAAAGCCGCATTTTTTAATTTAGCTAACTCGGTCGCATCGTTAAGAGAAGGGCCAACACCAAGAACCGTATTAAAATTTTCCACCGATTGGCAGTGCGTCGGGCCGTACCCTTTTATCAATCGCGCACTACTGGCAAGCTCAACCGCCATATTGTAATTTGCTTGAGCAGTTGATTTAACCACTTTTAGCCATTCATCAATTCTATCTTGCTCTTGATTAAACCTAGTCGAAAATGGGCGCATAAATTTAAGCGATGCCAACAAACGCAGGGCAATAAAACCCGATACAGTATGAACACTTAATTTCAATGGAATGCCATGTTTTGCCAGCGAGGTATTTTTCACCAAAGTCAAAAACGGTTTAGCCAGCCAATCTGGAAAAATTCCGGCAATTTCTTCGGCCCGGGGTTTTAGAAAATCTTGCAAGTAAATCAATTGGTTGTCCTTGATGCCAACCATGGACTTCACTCTTTGCAGCCGTGATTTTCTGGTTTTAATATCAGCAACCCGAACAACATCATCAAAGCACATAAGGCGAATTAACCAGCGGGCTACTTCTTGGGTTAGCTTATAATCAGCGCCATCCATACCCAGTGTTTTTTCAAGATTTAATATTTCTTCAACCCGCGCAACATAAAGGTTCATGTATTTTTTGTTCTGATAAGCGCTGGTTCGTTTGCGCCCTTCGGCGATTATATCGCGCACTGCTTCTGGGTAATTGTTTCCAATATTAATTTGTGATTTTTTATTTTGTATTTCCGATTTATCGGTTGTATTTACTGAATCAGATTCATCGGCCATGCGGCGGCCAACACAAAAACCGCTGATATTGCTATCGGCCGCAACACCCGCTGCTAAAACCTCTTTATATGTTTCTTTGGGAAAGTTTAAAACGTCTGATGCTGCGGCGGCGCCCAACAATACGGAATTTATAATACTTCCGGCAGTTTTTGCCACCTCGGACATATCAAAGCCAATATAGTTTTTAGCAAATTCTTGTACCGATTTTTCAACTGCTTCATGGTCAATCCTGCCATCGCCGGGAGCTGACTTTTCAGCAATTGCGTATGTGCGATGGGTTGATGTAATTACGGTGGTTTTGTTTTTGGTTATAAAACCGCGCTGCAAACAACGCCCGGCTTCTACTATT
>JAOUJM010000208.1 GCA_029883265.1 Gammaproteobacteria bacterium | reverse complement strand
GTCGATGACTTTGCATACCCAATCGGCCAATTGAGTGATTTCCTTTTCTTTAAAACCACGCGTAGTCGCCGCAGGTGTTCCAATGCGCAAACCACTCGTCACGAATGGCGATTGTGGATCATTAGGCACCGCATTTTTATTAACCGTAATATTGGCTTTACCAAGCGCCGCTTCCGCGTCCTTACCCGTAATGCCTTTTTTCTGTAAATCGACTAAGAATAAATGATTGTCGGTGCCACCAGAAACTATATCAAAACCGTTTTCCATCATACGTGCAGCAAAAGTACGTGCGTTTTTCACCACTTGAATTTGATAGTCCTTGAATTCCGGTTGCAAGGCTTCGAGAAAAGAAACCGCTTTGGCAGCGATCACATGCATGAGCGGACCACCTTGAGTGCCAGGAAAAACCAAAGAATTAAATTTCTTTTCTAATTCGGGATTGGATTTACATAAAATCATGCCACCGCGTGGACCACGCAAGGTTTTATGAGTGGTGGTGGTAACAACATGGGCATGAGGAATTGGGCTAGGATATTGGCCCGCCGCAACCAAACCGGCTACATGTGCCATGTCGACCATCAGATAAGCATCCACTTTATCGGCGATTTGACGAAAGCGCGCCCAGTCAACCACTTTGGAATAGGCGCTAAATCCGGCGAGAATCATTTTCGGTTTATGCTCTAAGGCCATGGCTTCAACCACATCGTAATCGATCTCACCTGTGGATTCGTCGATACCGTATTGCACAGCATTAAAAAGTTTACCTGAGAAATTGACCTTGGCACCATGGGTTAAATGGCCACCATGGGCGAGACTCATGCCCATAACCGTATCACCCGGTTGTAATAATGCGAGATAAACGGCCGCATTCGCCTGAGAGCCGGAATGGGGTTGCACGTTGGCATAATCGGCATCAAATAATTTTTTCGCTCGCTCGATGGCTAGATTTTCGGCAATATCCACATACTCACAACCGCCATAATAGCGCTTACCGGGATATCCTTCGGCATATTTGTTGGTCAGTGAGGAACCTTGAGCCTGCATCACTCGTGGGCTGGCATAGTTTTCCGAGGCAATAATCTCAATATGGTCTTCCAACCGCTGGTCTTCTTTACAAATCGAGTCCCAAAGTTCCTGATCAAAATCCGCAATATTCATATTTTTCGTGTACATCACCGTCTCCGTGCACAAGGTATTGAACCAATCGCTTGTCTATGGCCTCACTGAAGGCTTTCAAGCTATTGAAATTAAAAGATTATCCAGGCCACTGCAAAAACTTATCAAAATCAACAGCCAAGCCGAGAGAACAGGCGATTATACGGGAAATGAATCAAATTTTCATGGGGAAGGCGTTACTCGTTTTACTAGTGAGCGCCTTCGGTAGATTTTCACGATCGAGGCACAAGCCAATCGCAAAACGAGCATGGTGCAAAAGATTGAAACAGACTTTTCAACCCTAGACTCCAAAAATCTGACGTAGATAGTCGATAATTGCATCTACCGTGGAACTGTCCCCAATACCAGGATCTTCCATCGGTAGGAATATATCAATTGCTGCAGCAGCGGAACTACTATACAACAGCATCAGTAGCAATAATAAAAGGACACCCGATTGTCGTTTCATAAGCTTTTCTGCTTTTAGTTCTAGCGGTGTATCATGATTGCGTCTGCTGCCTTGCCTATTGCCTAATCAGCAGCCTTGCTAACGCTTTCACCTCTCGTCATGTCTTGACGGCTAGCAACATTCACTGGTTTAAATTAACGCCGCAGCACTCCCAGCGCTTGATATTAAGATGAGGAAAACCGCGATCCATAAAAACAAGGCATAGCAATTTAAATAATTTCGCATAAAATCCCCTTATCGATAAACGCGTTTCTTCCACGCTTGAACGCCATCTTATTGTGTTTAGCGCTGGGCTTCTGTAAATTATTTCACTAAACTGGAATCAGAAAAAACACATGACTGAGGTTGAGCTGTCGATGAAGAAATTAAAACATGAAGCGGAATTAGTAAAAGCTGCGATTGAAGCGGGTGTAAAATATGGTGAAGACCGTGGCGCGGTCGAGTTTGAACCGCATGATTCAGCGGCGGATAAAATTCTTTATATTTATCGCTTACTGGTTCATGATAAAAAAATTCAACCCATGCCTGAAGATCAAGTTTCGCAAAAGACCATGCGCCATAAATTGGCCATGTGGTATGCCAAGCAGTTACCTAAAGATCATCCATTACTAAAATAACCACCTGCTTTCGTCAGCGGCCCAATTATCATAATCAATCCAGCGCAACACTATTATTTAGTGTTCGAATGCGGGCTTGAATGAACAGGACACGGATTTACCCACCACTAAAAAAGGCGTATAGCGGTTCTGATGTTTACAAAAAATTATAAATAAAAAACCCTTTAACCTTTCATTTCCACGTTAGAGAGGGTCTATTATGTTAATTCTGCCAAAAAAATATCCTCTATTGTCTCCATTAGTCTTGTATTTTTGCCTGGTAACATTTTCGACCTTCGCCAGCGAAGTCAAAATTCCCCACGTATTCAGCAAAGATACCAAGGCGGTGGCGGACGAAGTCAATCAGAATTTTTCAGCATTGCAAGCTGGCACCAATAATAACTGGAGCCGAATTTTGCAATTACAACAAAAGGCTTTAAATTTTAATCCTGCTACATCCATAGAACAACAAATGCAGGAATCACTAGAGCTAGATGCGCAAACCGATATCATTCAAGATTTTCATTTGGACAGAGAAGCAATCAAAAGTTGCGAAGAAAATAATAGCGCCATTGCCACCGTATCGATTGGCGACACAAAATACGCCTCTGTTCAATCCATCATGGGTGGCTCAAAACTCAATGAACTTTACCAATACACGATTCAATTTGAAACCGATCAGGTTTTGATCATCGACGACATGATTGCGCAACGCGCCAGCTTCAATATTAACATCGCAACAACATCAGGAAAGTTTCAAGGCATGATTGTCGCATTTGCAAAAATCGATAGTCGCAAAAGAGAAGATCAAATGCTTCATCTCTATAGCGCTACCATTGCACCCGTCGGTTTTAACTTAAAGCTCTACAGTGGTTTTCGTGCTTACACTGAAAATCGTTCCTCAGAAGTTATTACTCAAATGTTTAACATGCGCGGAGTCAGTTCCACTGTAGCCCAGACCGCTGTTAGTTACGAAACCATCATGCAGTTTAACGAAACTGATCTTAACTTCGTGCAACGGCTAAGCGAGCGCGAAGGCATGTATTTCTACTTTGATCAAGATGGTGACAATGAACGTGTATTTGTGGGCAGCGGACCAACTACTGGCAAAAATATCGAAGGCGAATTTTCATATTATGGGCGTGATGGTCAAAACCGAAGTAATAGTACACATATTTACTCGCTTGGCAAACGTGTTAATCAACATTCACTCAGTGCCAAGATTTCGGGCTTTGATTATATTGGTAAAACCATAGTCGATTCACAAGTACAACTCAGCAATGGCAGCGGCGTACAGAGCTATTATCGTAGCGATGTTTTTACCCAGGAAATTGCAGATATACGAGCAAATAATCTGAAAAATCAAATCGCCACTGCCGCTAACCAGGTTTTCGGCAGCAGTAATATCCCCCTATTAAAAGCCGGTCACAAACTCAATGTTAATGATCAAAGTGGCGCTGGATTAGGGGGTATATTGCTTTTATCTGAAGTGAAACATGTGTTAATAAAAAATGAGACCAATTGTCTTGTATATAGCAATAACTTTTCCGCGGTTCCCGACAACATTGCTTATATGCCGACTAAATTAAAACAAGCGCCTCGATTCTATGGCGCACTGAACACAATCGTTACTAATATCAGCGACCCGGATAACCTCATGCGAATTAAAGTCAAGTTTCCATGGGCAAATGGAAATATTGAGTCTGGCTGGATACGCATTGCACTACCTGTTGGTAAACTCGATTCACCGGATTCATTTAATTATCGTCCCAATGTCGATGATGAAGTGTTGATTAGTTTCATTAACGGTGATCCAGAGCGACCCATTGCAATTGGTGCGTTGTTTAATGGTGTTGACCGTCCACCGAAATAAATCTCGCGTTTCAAAGACCAGCATTTTAAACAACAAAATGCTGGCTTGATTCCTAGTGCGTAGATTTATTATTTAAACGGTTTTTGAGCG
The DNA here is from genome assembly GCA_029883265.1 of Gammaproteobacteria bacterium. GTDB lineage: Bacteria > Pseudomonadota > Gammaproteobacteria > S012-40 > S012-40 > JAOUJM01. The sequence goes on along the minus strand of JAOUJM010000208.1, from coordinate 4,018 downwards.
GCGTCGTGACGACCACTGTTCCGCTAGTGAAACAAACGGTTTGGCCAGATTCTGAAACAAGGCATACAAAGGATCCCACGCCGCCAGTGATGTTGCGAGCAAATACAAAGCTAACAATATCATGAGAAAAAATTGCTCCGGCAAAATACTTTGTGTAAGCGCTCTTACCAATATTGCTGCGCCAAAAACCATTCGCGCACCCCGTTCGTTTTTACTGACATTTTGATACTCACCCATCATGCTATCCTCCTTTATCAACAATAGCTGTTATTAAAATACACACGCCATCCGTGGCGCATAACTGCATAGGGCAAATCTCAGGCCAATTGCAATTTTTTTACAACTAAAGATTTTTTTCTTAAGCCAATTGCATACTTATCAAAAGCGCAGCGCTTGATCATTTAAAATAAAATCAAAATAGAGATTCAAGCAAGAAACGAAAGTGATGGGAATAAACAACAAAAGAAACTATTCAACCTGCAAGGAAAAAAAACAGGTACCAAGTTAAAAGGTTTGTTCTTCACAAACTAAAAATATAATGTTTACTAGGGCAAGAAGTTTTGCAATCGAAAACGTTCCAGTTGCGCCAAACAATCTTGTACGGGCTCGACCGTACCGGCGTCTAATAAATTTTCAATTTCCATCGCAAGACGATGCACTTGACTCAAACCTAAGGTACTTGCACTGCCCTTTAAACTATGCACAATATTGGCAAGCGCATCCCATTGACTATGTGCATATAATTCACGCATTTGTTTAAGTTGATCGGCAAACAAATCTTTAAACAACATAAAAACTTCATGCAATTCAGACTGATCAAAACCATGCAAATCAATTTCTGAATCACCTGAAGACAATAAAAATGGCGCAAGCGCATCGTAGAGCTGATTGGAATTAAAGGGCTTGGCTAACATGCCGTTCGCACCTGCTGCTGTGGCTCGCACATAATCCTCTTTGGTTGCATTTGCTGTTAAAAATATAATAGGTAAATGGCAATCATTATCACGAAGTTTTTTACATGCGCTAATGCCATCAAGCATCGGCATTTGCATATCCATTAACAGCAAGTCAAAATGAGTTTGCTCAACTGCTTGAATGGCTAACTCACCATTCGCCACTGTCGTTACTTCAAGACCGTAGTTTTTCAAAAACATGGTCACCAGTTGCTGCAAGTCCACACTATCTTCCGCCACCAATACATGACCGGATAACGCTACCCGTTGTGCAACCGATCTTTTCTGTGATAACTCATCATTTCTTGCCTGATAGATCAAACTGTCTTTATCTTTCTCTATCAAAGGCAAACTCAAACTAAACGTCGTACCCACGCCTTTTTGACTTTGAATGCTGAGTTCACCGCCGAGCAATTTCGCTAACTTATTTGAAATCGACAAGCCCAACCCACTGCCGCCATATTTTCGAGTCACGCTTGCATCCGCTTGTTGAAATGGGGAAAATACTTTTGATATTTCCTCGGATGACATTCCTATGCCCGTATCGGCAATTTCAATCAGTAGCAATTGTTGATCGACTGACATAGCCACATTGACACAAACCTTGCCTTGATGAGTAAACTTAAAGGCATTATTCAACAAGTTAAGCAATATTTGCCGCAAGCGCGTTGTATCCGTTTGAATAAACTGGGGTAAGGGATATTCATAATTGATTTCACATTGAATTTGCTTTTGCTCGGCTTGTAGCGCGTATATGGATTTTAACTCGGCCATAATACTAAACAAATCGACACGCTGCAGCTCGACTTGCAGTTTATCAGCCTCGATTTTTTCAAAATCCAAAATATCGTTAATAATATTTAACAGATGCTGTCCACTTTGATGAATCGTATGAATCGCTTGCTCTCGCTCATCAATTTTCACCATGCCGTTTTGCATAGATTCGGTATAACCCAATATTGCAGTGAGTGGCGTACGGATTTCATGGCTCATGTTTGCCAGAAATAAGGACTTGGCTTTATTCGCTTGTTCTGCTTTAAGTTTTGCTTCCACCAACTCATGTTGCACGTGTTGTTTTTGCTCAGCCTCTTCGACGAGACGATTTTTTTCTGCGCTTAATTTTTCAACCAGGCTTGAATTGACAAAGCGTAAATTAAGATTTTCACACAAAGTGTTGTAATACGAACGCGCTGAATTAACAATATACCACGCATATATCATACTCAGCACACCCATTAGCACATGATATTCCCCCCAAGGTTTCAGCAACATGAGAAAAACAATGGGCGACAAGGAGCAAATAGTAAATGCATAAAATGCGGGTAGTAGCACGCCATAGGTGGTGATCACCGCAGCGCTAAGACTTAGCACAACCACCATCACAAAATAGAAAGTGGTGTCGTGTTTGGTTTCAAATGAAAAAACACCCGCTAAACCCCAGGCAATTCCAACCAAAATAATACTTAGTCGAATGGCATAATCTTGCAGCTCAAGTGATGTATTTTCATGGTTCCGTTTCATATATAAAAACAAAACCACACGGGATAATAAAACACTGGCCGTATATCCCAACCAAAGATTTAAATATAAAACAGGCATCAAGCCATATAATGCATAATAAAAAACAAAACAAAGAATCATGCCACTCATCGTGGTCGCAGGTACGGATGAGTAAATCAGTCGTAAACGTTCGGCCCAAACATGGGATTCAGTATTCAGCGAATGTTGCGTTGATGGCATTGATTCTTGCATAGTAAGAATAGTTTTTTTCGACGCTTAGATAACGTCTATTGGCTGCATAAATTTACGTTACATTTGTTGAAGTAAAACCCTAGCGTAATGAAATTGGAATAGAAAAATCCAAAAAGAGAAATAGTGGCCGACTCAGTAAAACTTAGATTTCATGTTACAATAGACTTATTCGCAATTTGTTTGTGTATTTAATTAATGACAAATTTACTGCAAACCATCGGTGGACTAGGAATTTTTCTATTGGGAATGATTATTCTCACGGATGGTCTACGTTCCTTGGCCGGTCAAAGCATACGCGCAGCATTAATGCGCTTTACCCGCACACCGCTTTCCGGTGTCATCACTGGCGCAATTAGTACCGCACTATTGCAATCTTCAAGTGCCACTACGGTTGCTGCTGTTGGCTTTGTCAGCGTAGGCTTGCTTGGTTTTAGCGAAGCCTTGGGCATTATCTTTGGCGCCAATATCGGTACAACTATCACTGGCTGGCTGGTCGCATTAGTCGGTTTCAAATTGCAACTCGGTTTATTAGCATTGCCACTAATTTTTATAGGGGCGGTGTTACGTTTATTTTCGTCAGGAAAACTCGCTTACACCGGTCACGCCATCGCGGGATTTGGCTTGATTTTTGTCGGCATAAGCTTTTTGCAACAAGGTATGTCGGGTATGCAAAACTACATATCCTTTGAACAGTTCCCAGCAGATGATTTACTTGGTCGTCTGCAATTAGTGCTCATGGGAATAATGTTCACTCTGATTACACAATCATCAAGCGCAGGTGTTGCCGCAAGTTTAAGCGCCTTATTCGCTCATTTAATTAACTTTGAACAAGCTGCGACACTAATCATCGGCATGGACATTGGTACCACCGTCACAGCCGCATTTGCCACCATTGGTGGTTCAATAGAAACCAGACGCACTGGCTACTCACATGTGATTTATAATTTGTTTACTGGCATCGGCGCACTCGTATTGATTAGCCCTTTTGTTTGGATATGGCAAAACCTTTCACAACAACCAATCGGAAATAATGCTGAAATTGCACTCGTTGCCTTTCATACAACATTTAACTTCATTGGTGTATTAGTCGTATTACCGGTTACAAAACAATTTGCGCGCTTGATGCATAAATTAGTCCCCGATGTAGAAACAAGTGGCGCTCATCCATTGGATGCAGCATTGTTAAACAAGCCGGCACAAGCACTCAATCAATTACAAATCGTTATCCAAGAACAGTTTTCCAGTTTACTGCAACATATTCTTTTTTTACTTGATTCTCAGCACCCAGGTCAGCATATTGATTTGACCCGTTT
>JAOUJM010000207.1 GCA_029883265.1 Gammaproteobacteria bacterium | reverse complement strand
AAACAAAGCATAATGCTGGAACAATAAACTACAAGGACGTTGTTGTGGTGTTACAAAAATGCCCTGCTGTGAATCAAACCAGATTTGTTTTTGATAATGAATCGTTCCTTGTTGGGCTTGTTCCAGTCCTGCGAGTAAACGTAATAAACTGGTTTTACCACTACCCGAGTGTCCTAGAATCACTAGTGCTTGATCGGTTGTTTTAATGCTCGCTTTAAGATGAAAGCTTTTGCGTTGAAAATCTAAATCACAAGCAATCATGAATGGCCACCTAACTTCCAATGGCGATTCACGGCATATACACCTAACAATACTAAAAATGAAAATATCAATAAGCTCATGGAGATTTGGTGAGCCAAACCAAACTCCAAGGATTCCACCGCTTCATAAATCGCAATAGAAATAACTTGAGTTTCACCCGGTAGATTACCACCGACCATCAACACCACGCCAAACTCCCCGACCGTATGCGCAAAACCTAAAATACTGGCGACCATGATGCCTTGACGCGCTTGCGGTAAAATAATGCGCCAAAATGTTTTTCGCCGACTCGCACCTAAACTATGCGCAGCTTCAACCGTTTCATAATCCAATTGCTCAAATGCCACATGAATGGGCTGTAATACAAATGGCAATGAATATAAAACAGACGCAATCACCAAAGCCGTAAACGTAAATGCCAATGTTTGTCCAAAAAGATTCATCCACAATTGACCCAGCATGCCTTGTTCGCCAAAACTGATGAGCAAATAAAATCCTAAAACCGTCGGCGGTAGCACCAAGGGTAAAGCACACACACTTTCCACAATGAGCGCTGACCAATGGCGACTGCGTGCTAACCACCAGGCTAAAGGAATAGCGATGATTAACAAAATCACCGTGGTAATAAACGCGAGTTTCAACGTTAAACTGAATGCTAATACAACCGACTCACTCATGAATTCAGCTGCCGATAAAAATAACGTTGCTGTAATAGTTGTTGTGCTGCCGGTGATAAAACAAAAGTCTGAAATTCCTCTGCTAGTCTTGTTTGACGACTACGCAGCAGAATAACGCAAGCCTGACGAATGGGCGTATAACTTTCCTTAGGCAATATTACTTTGTTCAGGCTGTGTTCAAATGCCAATGAAGAGTGCGCAACAATCGCCATATCTGCATTCGCGCTGACCACATATTGCAAGGCTTGGGCAATATTTTGTGCTGTCACGGTTTTGGATTGTATTGTTGAGTTTAACTGAAAAAATTCCAAAACTTGCATCGCTGCCAAACCATATGGTGCAGTTTTGGGATTGGCTATGGCCAGGTAGGTAAAGGCTTTGTCTTTTAATTGCTGCAATGGATGATGGATTTTCGCCCGACTCACTAACACTAATTCACCTTGTGCATATATTTTTAAATCTTTCGCCCGTGATTCTTTAACTAAAGCGATGGCGCTAGCTTCATCAGCCGCGAAAAAAAGATCAAACGGTGCACCGTTATGAATTTGTGCATATAGGCTGCCAGTTGAACCGGCGCTAATTAAAATTTTATGGGCGGTTTTTGCTTCGAATAATGCCGCGAGTGTTTTTAAGGCGGGTAAAAAATTGCTGGCGGTGGCCACACGCAAGTTTTCTGCGGAAAGCTGCATCGAATAAAAAAATAAAATCAAAATCCACAAACTGCGAATAAACAAACCTGCCTCGCCTTAGCTAAGTAAAAATTACTGCGCATTATACGGACAAGCGCTGGGAGCAACCAGCTGAGTTCTACCATGCACTATTGAGGGATATTCCTGAGTAGAAAACTCTTGATTGACTATAATAACGTTTGCTAAGGTAAATACACCTACGTTTGTAGGTATGGGTTAATTATTATTTTTTAAGGGGTTAAATTATGAGTCAAAATACAGATATCATGCAACACGATTTTATTTATGTCGCTTTCTTAGCCGTCATGTGTCTTGTACTTAGTATGGTTGGCACCAACTTAGTATAAATAACGGCAAGTCAACAAATAACTCATTAGAGTGCTTGCCAGGTAAACAATTGCTTTAATGAGTTGGACGGGGTGATTCTTCACCCCGTTTTTTTTTACTCACAACGATAGTACCATAGTACCGCTACTGAAATCCACATTACCTCACCAAAATAAAGCTATTAAATTTTTTAAGGTAACGCCCATAAAACTTTTATGGGAATACTATTGAAAATTGGCCCTACTGCCGATATGTTTAGCAGTGTTTGTTTACCTGGCAAACACTTTAATTAAAGTTAACTAAACAAAGAGGAGTCTGCATATGGCCAAGCAGAGAACTGACGTAATGGCGGATGATGCCGTATATTTCATTTACCTTGTTGCGATCAGCGTTGGATTATTACTGTTAGGTATGTCCATGGCGTAGTGTCACCTCATTAAGCTTTGTGCAAGATAAAGCTTAAGACAAAGAAAGCCGGATTCTTGAATCCGGCTTTTTTTATGTGCGAATCCACTGAGGATTGGGGGGTAGTTGTAAATGAAATCCTTGCTGTAAAATATTTCCTCGCACCTGCTGAATATCCTCTTGCGCCAGCTTGTCACGAGACGATAAATCCAATTCCATAACAAATTCTACTTTACCTAAAACCTGATAAAGTTGCTGCGGTAATTCCTCAAGCTCTTTTTCCGCATCCAAATAAAGATACGTGTTTTCTTTGTTCAAACTTTTATAAATCTTACATAACATAAATTTAGCCTTGCTTCTGACTCCAAGTTTGGATATGTTAATGGCCCAAGGACAGTGCTAAAGCACTAGCTTGGCCGTGTTCGATGTTGAGAGCAGAAGATTATAACATTCTTATATAGTCTTTTGCGGGGTTTTAAGTTAAGTCTACTTAACGAAATCGATGAGGAGAGAGACAGTGGGTAACGCGGGCGTTCCAATTTTTTTCTTAGTTTTTACTCTATTTCTATTTGTATTACTTCCGTTGCTTTCGGTTTAATACAACCCGTCCTGTCTTAGGGAGGGCTTGCCAAGACCTAGTTCATCTGGGTCTTGGGCAAGACAACAATAAAGTGTCGCTGCAAAAAAATCCTTAACTACTACTCTACCAAACCACTTCATCCACATCAGGTGTAAAAGTCATGCGACGTAATGAATTCGTATGATTAGCATCGTAATAAAACACATCACGACGAAACTTTTTCATCATCATGCTAATGGTTCCTGATGGATATCCATAACTAGCAAAGAAATTTACACTGTTTTCCTGCTCACTAACACGCGTTGATATGCGCCCTAGCTCACGTTGCACTTGCCCACTGTCGGCAGCAACCACTACTAACTTACGATTAAGATCAGCAATAAAACCGCTTTGCACAATCAATTGCTTTGGTGTAGCAATGTTGACCAGTTTGAAATCAAAACGATTGCCGTAAATAACACCACGAATTTCGGCATCAAATATCATTTCGGGTGTTCCGCTGTTGAGTTCATTAAAAACTTGAACTTCACGGTTTGACCAAACAGATCTTTGATAAGGTGTACCACCAGGATTGTTTTCAGTCACTACGTCTAAACGTTTTTTGCTTACAAAAACTTTTTGCGGACTAACGACAACACAACTAATTTCATTATTTTGTGGTAGGGTCAGTAAATCAAACGGCGCGCCGCTGCCACGGGTATCCAAAGTTCTTAAACGACTAAAATGCCAGTTAGGATGGTCTTCCCCAGTGGGTCGCCCTTCGTAAATTGAACCCATTGCATAAAGCAAACTTGAGCTTGTTAGCCATAGCCCCCGAATTCCTTCATCGGTGCTGTCATTCACGTTTTCACTTAGCAGTAATTGGGAATTTTGTGCATTACTCGAAACGTCTAAGCGATAAATCGACTGTGAGCCAGGCTCAGAAACCACAAAATGCAATTGATTTTCCTGAATTGCATGATTGGTGTAAGCGCAACTACGCCAATAAGCGAGCGAAGAAACCGACTGATTGGTCGTAGTGGCAAATAATATGGTAACTGCATTAGTATCCGCATCAAAACGCACGATTTGATTTTCGAAAACCGTTTCGCTGATTTTCAATGTTAGCAATAAAATTCCGCGCTCATCGCTGGTGCGTAACCAATCTTCAACACTAACGATATTAGTGGCTGAGTTCGTCACAAGCGCACGCGAACCTGCGGAAAACTCTAAATCATAAGTGACAAGTTGGTTGCTTTCGCGCACCAACCAGCCATAAATATCACCGCTGTTGGGATTACGAATCGGTTGTATAAATTCCTGAAAAAACGGTAGTGCCTGAGGTGCTTCATTTGCCGACATATCAAGGCGTACCATAAACCAGGGAGCATTGGTGCAATTCGCTGAATCTGCTGTACGTCGATAGATATAACGTGAGCCGAATGAATATACGTAATTCGTACCAACATTATTCCAGCCGGAACAAATCTGATGGGCTTGGGTTTCACTTGAAATCTGGCGAACCTGGGGGTTGGATTTGTCTTCAACTTCTAGATTCACCGCATATAATTTACCTTCCACTGAAGGTTGACGACTATTGGATTCATTGCGGTGGCTATACAATAATTGGCCTCGTTTAACGTCGGTCACGCTCGCGCTAAAAGGCTGGTAAACCCCTTGCCAATACGTCTTGATCGGTTTTATTTGCGCGCTTTCACTAGTGGCTATCTCGATGTGTTGCCGCTCGCCTTCGCGCCGACTATTAAGCAAACGCATGGAGAAATAAGAACCTATATCATTTGTGGTGTCATTATTAACGAGCACGGGAAACAATTGCTCGGGACCTGGAACTTGATTTTCCACAACCTTGACTTTGGGTGCCTGATCATGAAAACAAGCGCTAATGACTAGACTAACCAAGCCAAGTGTTGTTATTTTGAATGCATCCCCACGCATCACTATCCCCGTTTTTTAATTAAATTATTAAGATTATGAAATTATAGTGCTAATAATAGCAAAAACAGATTGAGACGTGCTTAATATCCCAGTTTTTAACTCAATTTAGATTCAATTTAAATCCATTATCCTGACAAAAAAAAGCCCTGATTCTTAATCAGGGCTAAATTCACTGAGTATATAGTCTGACTATTCGAACATTAATTCGTTCAAGGTCTTAACAAATCCTGCTGGATCTTGTAACTGACCACCTTCGGCTAACATTGCCTGATCAAATAATATACCTGCCCAAGCATTGAAACGTTCAGAACCGGCTTCTTGTTCCACTTTCTTCGAAAGCGGATGCACAGGATTGATTTCCAATATGGGCTTGGTTTCTGGCATGGCCTGACCGGCGGCTTTTAACATACGCTGTAAATTCACCGCCATATCATCGTCTTCCACCACCAAACACGAAGGTGAATTGGTCAAACGATGGGTAATCCGTACTTCTTTGACCTTTTCTCCCAATGCTTCTTTAAGTTTATCCACAAAATCTTTGGCTTCTTCAGCCGCTTTTTTGTGTTCCTCTTTTTCAGCTTCATCTTCCAACTCACCTAAGTCCAAATCACCTTTGGCGACGGATTGGAAATTTTTACCATCATAATCTGTTACATGCGACATCATCCACTCATCGACACGATCGCATAATAACAAGACTTCAATACCCTTTTTCGCGAAGACTTCCAAATGTGGGCTGTTTTTCGCTGCAGCATAGGTTTCCGCCGTCACATAATAAATCTTAGTTTGGCCTTCTTTCATGCGGCTTATGTATTCATCGAGTGATACATTTTGCGTGTCATTATCATTATGCGTCGATGCGAAACGAACCAGTTTAAGAATGCGTTCTTTATTTGCAAAATCTTCGGCAGGTCCTTCTTTAATGACTTTACCAAACTCTTTCCAGAATTCTGCGTACTTCTCCGCATCATCTTTGGCAATACCTTCGAGCATTCCCAAAACTTTTTTCACAGATGCACCACGAATTGTGTCAATTTGGCGGTTGTGTTGCAGAATCTCGCGTGACACATTTAAAGGCAAATCATCAGAATCAATCACACCACGCACAAATCGCAAATACTCAGGCATGAGTTTTTCGGAGTCTTCCATTATGAACACACGACGCACATAAAGTTTTATGCCATGACGACGCTCGCGATCATACAAGTCGAAAGGTGCTCGTTTGGGAACATAAAGCAAGGAAGAATAAGATTGATTGCCTTCCACATGATTATGAATATAAGCCATCGGATCTTCAAAATCGTGGGCGACGTGTTTATAAAATTCGTTATACTCATCTTCGCTAATATCTTTTTTAGCGCGTTTCCACAAAGCGGAGGCTTGATTTATGGCTTCTTCACCGCTTTCATCTTCGCCTTGTTTGTCCATGTAAATCGGGATCGAAATATGGTCAGAATAACGGGTAATCACATTGCGTAAACGAAAAGCGTCAGCAAATTCTTTGGCCTCATCGTTAAGAAACAAAATAATCTCAGTTCCACGATCAGCTTTATCGGTGGTTTCCAGGGTGTAAGTGCCCTCGCCTTCCGATTCCCAACGCACCCCATGATCGGCGCTGGCACCGGCTTTGCGAGTGTTTAAAACAACCTTTTTCGCAACAATAAATGCTGAATAAAATCCAACTCCGAATTGTCCGATGAGTTGTGAATCCGCTTTTTGATCGCCACTTAGGGCTTCAATAAAACTTTTGGTTCCCGACTTGGCGATGGTGCCGATATTCTCCACCACCTCGTCACGACTCATGCCGATACCATTATCTTTGATCGTGACAATGCCCGCGTCGGCATCAAAATCGACTTTTATACGTAAATCAGTATCACCTTCATAAAGATTATCGTTGCTCAATGCTTCAAATCGTAGTTTGTCGCAAGCATCCGATGCGTTAGAAATTAGTTCACGCAGGAAAATCTCTTTATTCGAATAAAGTGCGTGCACCATCAGATGCAATAATTGTTTGACTTCGGTTTCAAAACCCAAGGTTTCCTTATGGGAATCTACGGTAGATGTCACTGCTCGCTCCTCGTTTGCCAAGATAAGTTCAAAGGTTTTTACATCATGGGGCCGATTTAGTGATTTACAAGGGTTTAATGGATTAATTTGGGTTATTTTTTCAGCAGTTTATGAGCATTAAAACCATCAAAACAGAGGCTTACGAAGATCAAGCCATCGCATCCACTGGTTTACGCCGTCGTGTTGAACAATTTAAACGCAAAGCCTATCTGGAAAATATTATCCAATCGGTTTTTGATATCCACACATTGCTCTCAGGAAATACCATTGTCATTGGTGGTGATGGACGTTTTTTTAATAAACAAGCTATTCAAACCGTATTAAAAATGGCAGCAGCCAATGGCGTTGCACGAGCTATTGTTGGTCAACATGGGTTGTTATCCACACCCGCAGCATCTTATATCATTCGTAAATATGGCGCGGCTGGAGGTTTTATACTCACGGCAGGCTGTAATCCTGGCGGCAAAAAAGGCGATTTTGGTATTAAACTGAATCTGAAATGTGGCGGTCCCTCGGATGACGTGTTAAACGAGGAAATTTTTCAGCATAGCCGCACGCTTAAAGAATACAAAATTGATAAAAGCAGCGACGTCAAATTAGAAAAGCTAGGTATTTATCCATTAGGCACCATGCAAGTCGAAGTCATCGACCCCGTCATGGATTATGCCGATTTAATGCAATCTATTTTTGATTTCCCCATGCTCAAGCAAGCCTTTGCCGACGGCAAAATTAAACTTGTCGCCGATCTAATCAATGGTGTTGGCGGTATTTATGTCGAAGAAATTTTTATTCGACGATTGGGTACACCGCTTGATAGTTTTGAAAATCTAGAATCCAAAGACACATTTTCCGGTAAAACTATTAGTCTGACTCCCGATGATTTGACCCACTTAGTGAATAAGGTTGTGGATACCACGCCCTACCATTTGCTCGCCGTGGTTGATCCCGATGCTGATCGCTGTTTGATGTTTAGCGACAAATGTTTGTTATCATCCGGTGATAATCTTGCGCTATTAACCCAATACAGTCATTTGCTCAAACCTTATCGTGACGGTCTTATTGGCGTTGCCCGTAGTTATACCACCAGCCAGGCCGTGGACGGTGTGGCAAAATCCTTGAAAATACCTTGTTATGAAATACCAAATGGCTGGCAGTTTTTTGCGCGTCTGCTGGAGTCCAATCTAGTGAATATTTGCGGTGAAGCGGCATCCGCAGTCGGTGCCGACCACAATCGGGAAAAAGACGCTATTTGGAGTATTTTGTT
>JAOUJM010000478.1 GCA_029883265.1 Gammaproteobacteria bacterium | reverse complement strand
GTTTGCAGATATTCATCAGTACAAATCGGGACCGACTTGTGTTGTGTTGATGAACTTAAGGATGGAGTGTTCCGCAAGCAACACCGTCAACAGTGGGTACCTTATTCAGCTGAGCGCTTCTTCCGGTGCGAACATACGATTCTACGGATGCTTGGTTTCTGGAAGTCGGTTGAATTCTCTTGTGTATCTTCGCAAGGGAACTCCGAAATCTGTTCGCCTGTTCGCAGACGTTACATTTTCAGATGGCTTGGATTACTGGCTTCGCAATGAGGACATTAGCAATAGCGACAATGTTCGTTCGGAAGGGGGAAATAAAGACACACCGAAACGGGTCAACATCGTCGATTGAGCGTCGGGACCCATTGTGGGGGCTGTAGGATTTAACCCACAAAGGTACGTAACGCGACACCGGGATTATGCTATTCTATATCATTGAATATGCTTAAATATTCCTTGTTCTTAGACTCCTAGATTTAGACGTAAAAAAGATTTAATTTTTGGGTGTTTGAAAATAACTGTTCCTTGTTAAAATTCAGATCATTAGTAATTTCTCTATGTCGCGTTACTTACGTTACGTACCTTTGCGCAGAATAACCCCAATAATATAGTAGCTACGGAATTATTCTTTGGGAATGTGGGTAGATTAATACCCCAAAAGGGAACCCTTTTGACACAAGAGGGGAGGGCTGTCGTGTCCCACTAAACGACCGTTTTTCAAGACACCTTCTTGAACAGAGCCCTCAACAGAACCTTTCATCTTCACCCCTGGAGAAACAGGCGCCAGAAATAAACCATTCCTGGCTGGCAGTGCTGGCTGCGTAGCGAAAAACCATCATCATGATCCCGCTTGCTCTGTCGTAAGTTAACGCACCACAACCTTATTCAACAACGTCCCAAAAGACGATATTCCACCATGTTTCACGCTTTCTTTTATATGCGCTTTTTTTCTATGCGCTTTTTTTCTATTGCAACAACATTAAAAACATGGTACATCTAACTGATAATTCGTATATTTTTGATGGCTGGAATACCTACGTCCTGTACCCATTTTATGGGAATTTGCTATAAATAGCTCAAAATTTATCAAAATTATCCACATCTCATATACGCTGCGCGCCTTGGTAATCTAAAACGGTGAAACACTTTAGTTACCAACTAAAGCAATAAAACTAAAGGATACGGTATAGATTGTCTTTATGCGTTATTCCACCGATTTATAGCTGGAATATTTATGGGCTACCTGAAGTGTAAGAGCCCTGGGCGTATGGGATCTGTGTCGTCCAGATTTGCGGCAGCACAGGTAAAGTTTTTGGTGACAGTGAAATGAACATCATGCGAGCTGATGGTGATTGGAGCGAGGCATGCTTTGGTTTAGGCGAAATGGAATGTTCGGAGAGTTCATGAGTTCTTGTGTCGATATTACGGATTTCAAACGCTGTCAGGTGGCACTGCAAGCAAAACATGAAGATCTGGAGTGCCTCATGCAAGACCGTACTAACGCTCTGTCAGTCACCAATGCTCGCTTACAGGAAGAATAGCCGTGCAAAAATTGGCCGAGTTCAAGCTTAGGGAACAGCAAGCCCAACTCCACGCATTGGCATCCGAAGTGGCGCTGGCCCAAGAGCGGGAGCGGCGGCGAATTGCGCTCGGCCTCCATGACGATATCGGGCAAGTACTGGCACTGGCCAAGCTCAAAACAGGAGTGTTGCTCGAACTTCTGCCTGCGAGCAGGGATCTCGAATTGCTGGAAAATATTCGCGACCTTCTTGATCAGGCCATCCAAGCCATTCGATCGACAACCTTCGAGCTAAGTTCCCCCATCCTTCATGAACTTGGGCTCGAAGCAGCCCTGAAAAGGCTCATAGTGGAGTTCGAAAAGCGGGGCAGCGTTCGTTTCCATTACAAGACCGATCACCAGGAAACCAAGTTGGCTGAGCGAACCCAGATCATAATGTATCGAGTTGTACGAGAGTTGTTCTTCAACATTATAAAACACGCGAAGGCAGGCTACGCCACACTGTCGATCCGAAAGGCTGGTCAGTAT
>JAOUJM010000206.1 GCA_029883265.1 Gammaproteobacteria bacterium | reverse complement strand
AAGCACAGGTATTGAAGATTACAGTCATATTGAAGTTGTCAAAGGTTTACAAGAAAAACAAGAAGTCCTGTTATTGCCTGAGAATGTTTTGTTGGAAGAAGGCGACAAAGTAGATATTAACCCTTAAGGCAGTGAATGAGCTATGATCAAGCTTCAAAATATTTCTCGAAGCTATACGCTCAACCAACAAATAGTTCATGCACTAAAAAATGTTTCCTTAGAAATATCGGCTGGTGATTTTGTAGCAATTACAGGAAAAAGTGGTTCCGGAAAATCGAGTCTATTGTCAGTCATTGGTTGTATGGATAGTGATTTTGTTGGTGATTATTATTACGATCAACAACGTATCAATCAGCGTAATGAAGACGAATTAGCACAATTACGTAATCAACATTTTGGATTTATATTCCAACACTTTTTCTTGATTAATCGTCTTACTGCCGTGCAAAATGTGGAATTGCCGCTTTATTATCAAGGCGTCGAACACGATCAGCGTAAGTTGCGTGCGCAACAATTACTCCGCGTACTAGGTTTAGGGGATCGTTTAACGCACAAGCCCTCACAATTATCCGGAGGGCAACAACAACGCGTCGCAATCGCCCGAGCCTTGGTCACCAATCCAGATATCATTCTCGCAGACGAGCCTACAGCAAACCTAGATCATCATGCGGCGCAACAATTATTTGGTTTGTTGCTACAACTCAACCAGCGCGGCAAGACAATTATTTTTGTTACACACGATTTGGCGCTAACCCGTTATGCCCGACGTGTGATTCAACTCGACAATGGTCGTATTGAGAAGGATGAGGCTTATGCTTGAGGTTATTCGACTCGCGTGGGCGACCATTACCGATTATCGTTTGCGTTCCATCTTAAGTATTTTAGGTATTAGTATTGGCGTTGCAGCAGTGATTACAATCAGTCTGGTATCTCTCGCGGGTCGACAAATCGTGTTCAAGGAATTTAGCACCTATGGTTTGAACACTTTATGGATTTATCGCACGGCCGAGGATGCTAACCCATTAAAGTCAGTGCGAGAAGGTAGTGGTATCACCGAAGCAGATTATCTTTATTTGAAAAATAATTGCTGTAGTCATGTGGTTCGGTTTACGCCGGTCGTCTATCATCGCGATTGGATAATGCAGTTGCGTGCCGGAAATTATTATTCAAAGACATCGGTTGAAGGGGTTGATGTTGAACATGCTGCGATTAATAATGACCAAATCATCATGGGACGAAATTTCAGAGTTGACGACATCAAAAATAAACGACCGGTTGCATTAATAGGAACGGCTACACAGAAAAAACTGTTTGGTCATTTACAATCGCCACTTGGTCAAGAACTAAGAATGGGTACTTTAAAATTAACCGTGATTGGCGTGTATACTGCCAAAGAACGTAATTTATTAACTGCATTAGGTGCAACCAACGGGTATGACGTCAATGACCGTTTGACTATGCCTTATACGCTTTACCAACAAATTTTAGGTAGTAAAGACATTCATACGCTACTGGCCGAATCCACAGGTTTGGAAAATACTAGTATCGCGCTTGAAGAAGTTGTTTTAACGTTAAAACGACTCAATGATAACCGCTTCCAATATACGACTGAGAGCATGCTCGGCTGGATAGATACGGCCAATTTAATCATGCGCAATCTAACCTTGATTGGAGGTTTTGCGGCTATTATAACCTTGCTCATGGGAAGTTTGGGCATTGCGACGATGATGTCCACCGCAGTTATTGAACGTACCCAGGAAATTGGAATTCGCAAAGCTGTTGGTGCGAAGCCAGGAGATATACAAATTCAGTTTCTCGCAGAGTCAATTATTATTTGTTTAATTGGCGGCGTGATAGGTTTAATGTTTGGTGTGTTAGCTTTGATGATTATTCATTTAATTTTAGATATTCAAGTGAGTTTGCTTATCAGTTTATTTATTATTCTCATTTCATTAACGTCTTCAACTATCGCTGGTGTCGCCGCAGGATACATGCCAGCAAAACGTGCTGCATTATTACCGCCACTAGAAGCGTTGCGCTATGAATAGTTAGAATTTAATTGAGCTTGAATCTAACACGCCAATCATTTGCCACGTGTTGGTAAGATTAGCAGTGGTTCGGTTTTCAATATATTTCACGATTCCGACTTGTGGGTAAATCCAAAAACGCCCATTAATATTCGGTGGTACTTCACTTTCCGGAATTAAACCAAAATCGCTTATGCTTAAATCAATTTCAAAAGAAAAAACATAGGTTTCAAATTTACCCGCCAACGTGTCTTGGGTATCGATACCTTCTGGTGTGATTAGTAAGCTTGTGTTACCTACATCTTGACACAAACTAGCATCACAATATTGCAGAGTAATCACTTCATTTATTGCAAGAGAGTTGTCTAATGGCGAGCTCAAAATTAATCGTCCATACTGATTGTTTTTATGCAACCACAAAGCTTTATTACTATTTGAAAATTGATAACCAAACAAGTAGAAATTGTGCTGTTCATCCTGTTGAAAAATCAAATCGATAGGCTTAGGCGGGTTGCCAGGTATGAGCTCGTAATTTAATGCAAAACCATTGACGGGACTTGCAAGCGTGTTCGCTGAGTTCGCATTGATTTGAGTGACACTATGATATGCGGTAGCTTGTGTTGTACTGCTGTTAATTGATCCTAAATTGCTAAGTTCAACAGCAAATCGATTTTCATCACCTAAAACAAATTGATGAAGCTCAGACGATTGTATGCGATAGAAATTATTGTTTTCATCTGAAGTGCATGCACAAATTGCAGTTGTTAGACTAACAGCAAAAATACCTAGCCAATTACGCTTCATGCTTTCGCTTTTTTTTTAATAAGAGACGCAATTGACGACGACGACGGCGTTCTTTCCAATGTTTAATAACATGCATACGCCATAAATATCGCATTAACAAATGACCGGTAATCGCACTAAACGTACCTACCAAGAAACAGCCCAATAAGAACGGTTCCCAAATGCGTAATAATTCTGTTTTTAGCCAACTTAGGGATAACTCGAAATTCATAGGTAAAATGGGTACATCCAACACCCAGGCACCTAAGACATAAGCCCCGTAAAACAATGGGGGCATGGTAAATGGATTACTCACCCACACTAGCGCAACGGAGATCGGCAAGTTGACACGAAAAAACAATGCGACAGCGGCAGCGAGTAACATTTGAAATGGGATGGGTACGAATGCGCTAAAAAGACCCACAGACACAGCGCCACTTACCGAGCGTTTATTTAGGTGCCATAAGTTAGGGGCTGTTAAAAGATCACCAAAAACTTGCAGACTCTTAAATGACTTCAATTTTTCAGGTGTCGGTAAGTAGCGACGAATTAGTTTTCTAGGCATAAATTAATGCGTATCCTATCCATGTTTTCTACGACGCAATAATACGTAACAAGCTCCGGTGCCACCGTCATTTATTGGAGCGCTACAAAAAGCTAATACTTCACTACGTTGTCTTAACCAATGGTTCAACATGTTTTTCAATACTGGTTTTTTGTCCGGTGACCCTAGGCCTTTGCCGTGAATTATGCGCACGCAATATTTACGCGCACTAATACAATCAGAAATAAAATCGGCCAATGCGGGTTTTGCTTCAGCGATAGTCATTCCATGTAAATCCATGTGATCTTGAATGGCAAACTGACCACGGCGTAATTTATTAAATTGGCTTTTCTGCAGGCCTCCCGCTCGATAAACCATTTCTCCCTCAGCCTCAATATCCTCAAGCACTTCGGGGCTACTCATAAGCTCTTGCATGACCAGTTGATTATCCTCAGCTAGTTTTTTTGCAATAGGGCGGGGTTTGGGTTGCTGAGCTTTTGTGTTAACCGTATTGGATTGTAGCGGAACGGTACCGTCTATTGCAGCGCGAAATAAGGCCTGATCCTCAGCTGATATTTTATTTTTTTTGCCCATGGTAACTACAATTGATTTATCACTAAGCGAGTATAAAGTGTCTTTTAATCAGACGCAAAACAAACACTTGCTCGACCCTAAAAGATTAGTAAGTTTGGCTTAAATAAGGCCAAAGTCGGGTAAATAGGGTATGATTAGCTGCGTGAATTAATAGGCTATTGTTGAATGATGAATATTTTACTTAGCAACGATGATGGTTATCAAGCACCAGGGCTTATTTGTTTAGCGAGAGCCATGGAGACACTTGGGGATATTAGTATTGTTGCGCCCCAACGAAATCGAAGTGGCGCCAGTAGCTCGCTTACATTAGAACGTCCTTTGCGCGCCGTGAGTATCGATCCCTACACAACTTACGTCGATGGTACACCGAGTGATTGTGTGCATTTGGCGATAACAGGATTGTTAAAACAGGAACCTGATATTGTAGTTTCGG
Organism: Gammaproteobacteria bacterium; assembly: GCA_029883265.1. Lineage (GTDB taxonomy): Bacteria > Pseudomonadota > Gammaproteobacteria > S012-40 > S012-40 > JAOUJM01. The sequence continues at coordinate 3,840 of JAOUJM010000206.1, read as the reverse complement.
GTATTAATAATGGCGCCAATCTTGGTGATGATGTGATTTACTCGGGAACAGTTGCTGCCGCGATCGAAGGACGATTTCTTGGATTTCCAGCCATTGCCGTCTCTTTGGTCGGTCATGCCGAAAAACACTACAATTCAGCCGCTGCCTATGTTGTTCAAATCATGCAACGGCTAAAAAACCATCCACTTCCTAGCAATTGTATTCTCAACATAAATGTTCCCGATTTACCATTGGCTGAAATAAAAGGTATTCAGACTACGCGACTAGGTAATCGTCACAAAGCCGAGCCTGTCATTAAAAGCAGTGATCCCAGAGGACATCCAATTTATTGGGTTGGCCCACCGGGTGCAGAACAAGATGCAGGCCCGGGCACTGATTTTTATGCAGTTAATAATGGCTATGTGTCAGTGTCGCCCATAAAGGTGGATTTAACTCATCACGGATTGATTAAAGATTTAGACAGTTGGTTACAAGAGTGTGAGAGTCCATGAGTCAGTATCAACAAAACGGTATCGGCATGACATCGCAACGCACACGGGAACGCCTTGTTACTCGGTTGCGTGACCAAGGGATAAGCGATAACGAAGTGTTGCAAGCCATTCGTGTCACCCCAAGACATTTGTTTATCGATGAAGCCTTAGCTTCAAGAGCCTATGAAGACACGGCATTGCCCATCGGTTATGGTCAAACTATTTCACAGCCTTATATTGTTGCACGTATGACTCAGGCTGCTATTCAGAATGTTAAACGTGGCAAAGTATTGGAAATCGGTACTGGTTCAGGCTACCAAACTGCAGTATTAGCTCAGTTATTCGAAGAGGTTTATAGTGTTGAGCGCATACTAGCTTTACAAAAAAAAGCACGTCAACTTTTGTACGAACTTAAACACTACAATATCAGCTACAAATACGATGATGGGCATTTGGGCTGGGAAGAACACGCACCTTACGATGTCATCATTGTAACCGCTGCCGCCAGTGAAATCCCTGAACAATTATTGCAACAATTGGCCATCGGAGGACATTTGCTTATACCCAGTGGCCAATCTAATAAGCAACAACTGCATCACATTACTCGAAACGAACAAGGTTTTGAGTCACATGTTTTGGATGACGTGCGTTTTGTACCCTTATTGGGTGGTACGGTAACTCAGTAAGGAAATGTAATGAAATTATTTGGCCCTTTATACGATCGCTGTCTGAGCTGGGCGCAACATCGACATGCGCAATACTATCTGGCAGCCGTCAGTTTCACTGAATCCTCATTTTTTGTGGTACCACCCGACTTTATGCTCATTCCTATGGCCGTTGCCAAACCAGCAAAAGCTTGGTTTTATGCGCATATCACTTTGGTCATGTCAATTTTAGGTGGTTTGTTTGGTTATGCAATTGGTATGTTTGGTTTTGAGCTGGTAAAGCCGCATATCATCGAATTTGGTTATGAACCAGCATACACTTTAGCTCAGGAGTGGTTTCGACAATGGGGGTTTTGGGCGATTTTACTCGCGGGTTTTTCTCCAATTCCTTATAAAATATTTACCATTGCTTCAGGTGCGGTAGGCATGCCGTTTTTACCCTTTTTGTTTGGCTCAATAATATCTCGGGGCGCCCGATTCTATTTGGTAGCGGGTTCAATTTATTATTTAGGCAAAAAAGTCGAACCCTTAATCCGTGAATACATCGAATACTTAGGTTGGTTGTTTGTCGTCATCGCAATTGTGGCTTATTTCATTCTACGATAATTATGGTACAAGATAAAAAAATACTAATTGGCAAATACTTTTTTTTTATTCTGTTACTTTTGCTCACTGCTTGCGGTAAACATGTAAACCACAAAGTCATACCAGGCGACACACTCTATTCCATCGGTTGGTTTTATAAACAAGATTATCGTGAAATCGCAAAATGGAATGATATATCGCCACCTTACTTATTAACAGAAGGGCAGTGGATACGCGTAGCGCCTCCGGTTGATCCCTGGTGGGCGGATCAATATCCCGATCGTTATCAGAAGCAACAACGCCATAAAATCGTTAAACAACAAAGCCACGCCTTACTTTCACCGAAAAAAACATTAAAACAAAAACCCAAACTTTCGGTTGAACCTGTGGAAAAATGGCGTTGGCCAACGGTTGACGAAAGTCTTGGTCAATACACGACAAACCCGCAAAAACCAAAAGGTATTATGATCTCAGGAAGTAAAGGACAAGCGGTTTATGCCGCCGCTGAAGGTGAAGTAGTTTACAGTGGTAGTGGACTTATAGGGTACGGAAAGCTTATTATCATAAAACACAATAAGACTTATTTAAGTGCGTATGGTCACAATGATCAGATACTTGTGGGCGAAGGCGAACGGGTTCAGATCGGTCAGCAGATCGCAAAAATGGGTAACACCGGTTCATCCGAAGAAGTGTTGTTGTATTTTGAGATCAGGAAGAATGGAAAGCCGGTAGATCCAGTGCAGTTTGTCGCTGGTGGAGCTCGCAATAAAAATGGAGGTTAGCAGATGACGCGCGAGGGTAGCGACTATGCTGAAATGAGTCGTGATTCCGCAGAGGGGGTCGCCGAGGATAATGAAGATTTTGAGAATGATGATGACGTAAGTCTAGTCGACGATGACGATGAGAATGACAACGTCAAAGCTAAAAGAAGTAGTGACGATTCGGAAACGAGCACAACTAATAGCGAAGCTTCCGATGGGCAATTAGATGCAACTCGTTTGTATCTAAACGAAATCGGTTTCTCACCATTGCTTACAGCAGATGAAGAGAAATTTTTTGCGCGCAAAGCACAAAAAGGCGATGAGGCTTCGCGAAAACGTATGATTGAAAGTAATCTGCGTTTAGTTGTAAAGATCGCCAGACGTTATATGAACCGTGGTTTAGCATTTCTCGATTTAATTGAAGAAGGCAACTTGGGGTTAATTCATGCGGTTGAAAAATTTGACCCTGAACGAGGATTTCGTTTTTCAACCTACGCCACTTGGTGGATACGTCAAACCATTGAACGAGCATTAATGAATCAAACCCGTACTATCCGATTACCGATTCATGTAGTAAAAGAACTAAATACTTATCTGCGCGCTGCTCGTCAATTTGCTCAAAGCCAGGATCACGAGCCCACACCTGAAGATATCGCTCGCTATTTGGATCGACCAATTGAGGATGTGAAACGCATTTTGGGGCTCAATGAACGTGTTACTTCTGTCGACACACCATTAAACAAGGACTCTGACAAGTCGGTATTAGATGCCATCCCAGATGAAAACAACGCCGATCCAGCATTGTTGCTTCAAGACGAGGATTTGAATCGTCACATTGAGGTTTGGTTGACTCAGCTCAACGAAAAACAACGGCAAGTGGTCGAAGGACGTTTTGGTTTGAATGGTCGTTCAATGTCCACACTCGAAGAGGTAGGAATTGAAATTGGTGTGACTCGTGAACGGGTTAGGCAAATTCAGGTCGAAGCACTTATAAAATTACGAGAAATTATGGAAAAAGAAGGTTTCTCTGCGGATGCAGTGTTTAATTAATGACCGCAATTCAAGCACTAGCGACGAAGTGTTGATTGGGAAATGAACAATTGCTAATAACAAATTGATTGCTTAATGAGATCTCAGTTTGTTATTAGCAAGTCCCATTTTTTATCCAAATAATTCTATAATCTACATTAAGAGTCGTTTCATACTTATTCATATTTCAGCTATTTCTATTTATTCCTCATGTTTACACTATTTCTATCGAAACTTTTTTCATGGAAAAATTGCATGGCTTATTTTCTCTAATGAAGTTATTACTTACCTAAGTTTACATCGCGAATATTAAAAATAGTGATTGTTAAT
>JAOUJM010000205.1 GCA_029883265.1 Gammaproteobacteria bacterium | reverse complement strand
TACCCAAATATTTTCCAGTCGAGGAAGTGATATCAACCTGGATTGAGGGCGCAGAGGTTTTATATAAGGGTACGGTTAATGGGCAAGCATTTACAGATTATGGACGCATTGAAAAACTTAAACCACCGCATATTTATGAATATCGTTATTGGAGCACTAATCATGGTAGTGAGAACTTGCCGGAGAATCACTTAGTCATTAGTTACCAGCTGAGCAACGATAATCAAGCGACAAAGCTTGTGTTGGAGCAACGGCATATTAGCTCCGCAGATATGTATGAAATGATGAATAATCATGTTTGGGATGCATTATTGCAAGCGTTAAAACATTATGTTGAGGCAAAGCCAGCATAAACAATTGTATAGCGCTTAAAATTGATAGCACAAATTGCATTCACGGAATATTCAATTATCAATCCTAGTTGGCTTCAATGCACAAGAATAGGTGCAACATCGCTAGCGATGTTGCTAGCATTATCATTGCGACTTTTGCATTTAGCCTGATACTGCAACTACCACAGTATCAGGTGAAATACTTTTACAGAGTACACATATTACAAATGTTAAAGTTTAATGCGAATCACACTGAGACGGTATTAAGCATTTGCATTTGCGTTTTTCAAACGAGACTTTGAATAGGGCTTCATCGCATAGGCGCCGTCACCGATCAGCACGTGAGCCAATGATGCAATGATTAAAAACACAGGGTACTCCCAGCCTCCGCCTTGATTGGTGAAAACCCAACCATTGCTTGCGTGCGTCCAAGTCGCGACTAGTAAAACGGGTAGCAATATAATTGATACGTATCGCCCAAAAACACCCATGATTATTAGTAGGCCACCGATTAATTCAAGTAGAAACACGGGCCAGGCAAACAAGGCGGATAGACCTTGTGTTTCTAACCAAGTCGCAAAACCTGGAAGCGTGAATAAGGACCATTTTAACATCGCATGTGACAACCACATGCTGCCCAAAGCAAGTCGTAGCATGAGTGCGCCAACAGGGGCAAATAATTCATCAAGTTTATTCATTTTGCATTCTCCTGTGGCTGAAGCGGCAGTCCAGCATCTTTCCAAGCTTGCTTGCCCTCAGTGAACTCATGCACATTGGTATAACCAAGACTTCGCAAATCATCGGCCGCAAGCTGAGAGTTTTTGCATTCACTACTTGCGCAATAAACAACAATTGTGGCTTGTTTATCAGGAAGTTGATCTTGGGCAGATTTTATAATTGCTTCGTTGGGTATGTTGATCGCGTTCGGCAGATGCTCGGCGTCATAATAGGATTTCGGCAAGGCCTCTATCAGTGTAAAGGTGGTTTGCGACTCCATTAGTATTTTTAAATCATTAACTGAAATAGTTTTATTCATAGCCATATCTCCTGGACAGTGGTAGTAGTTGCAAATGCAACTATAAAAAATTTAGCAGACACTAGTTGCAAATGCAACTAGTAGTGAGTAGAATTGTGTTCATGGACATTCAATTATCAAAACAAGCAGAATCAGCCTGGATAACGCTCATGCGTACTCAGCAGCTATTGTTGATTAAGGTTGAGGCTGAGCTTAAGGCCGCCGGTTTACCGCCATTGGCTTGGTATGATGTTTTACTGGAACTCAGCCGAGATAGTGAAGCTGGGCTTAGGCAATTTGAAATTGCGCAACGAGTATTACTCAATAAGTACAATCTTTCGCGTTTGATTGATCGTTTGCAAAATGAGGGGCTGGTTAAACGCCAGGCTTGTGATGACGATGGACGCGGAAACATAGTTAAAATTACAAAAAAAGGGCTTCAGCTGAAACAGCAAATGTGGCCAGTTTATGCCGCTGCTATTCAAAACTTGATTGCAGATTCACTTAATAGTCAGCAGCTTAAATCGTTGACAGAACTCATGAGACTATTGGCCACACCGCACCTAACAACACCCGCGTGAAAAGCACTACGCCAACAGATTGTAATTTTGTGCTTAGCTGATATAAGCGATTAAACGCTAGCTTGTATTCCTGACTTACATTTTCCGTTGGCGAATAAGATTATCCAAGAAAATGCCACCGCTAAAAACATCAATATCCTGGACTCAGCGTCGGCAATAACAGCAGCGACTTTTGCCATCACTAAGCCTGTATACAAAGGTTTTTTTGGCATTAGAATAAATCTAGGTTGACACAAATAAACAATGCATATTAAGCCGGATTCCGGTACACTACGCCATCCTGCAAATTGACACTCACCAATATCCAGGATTAATTGAACGCGGCATAATCCGGCGTTTACATCATTATTTTTTCAGGCAATTACATGACAAGTACCCATCTCAACACATTTGACCAATTGGCCTTAAGTGCGCCGATTCTCCAGGCTTTGCAAACCGTGGGCTATGAAACCCCGTCGCCGATTCAGGCGCAAACCATTCCATTATTACTCGACCGCAAAGATGTGCTAGGTCAAGCACAAACCGGCACCGGTAAAACCGCTGCATTTGCGTTACCGATTTTAAGTAATCTCAATTTACAACAAAAAGATCCCCAAGTTTTGGTATTAGCACCAACACGCGAACTAGCGATTCAGGTGGCTGAAGCCTTTCAAAAATACGCCATGAACTTACGCGGTTTCCATGTGCTTCCCATTTATGGTGGTCAGGAATACGGTAGTCAAATACGTGCTTTAAAACGTGGTGTACACGTCGTTGTTGGTACGCCGGGCCGGGTGATGGATCATATGCGCAAAGGCACCTTGAATCTTGATGGTTTAACCACCTTGGTTTTGGATGAAGCCGATGAAATGCTGCGCATGGGTTTTATTGATGATGTGGAATGGGTGCTAGAACAATTGCCAGAAGAACGACAAATTGCTTTGTTTTCTGCCACCATGCCACAACAAATTCGTCGTATTGCTACGCGATATTTGCGCGAACCCGAACAAGTAACCATTCAAGTGACCACTGCAACCGCTGAAACCATTCGCCAGCGATTCTGGCCAGTGAGCGGTGTACATAAGCTTGACGCACTGACTCGAATTCTTGAAGTCGAGCCATTCGATGCCATGATGGTTTTCGTACGCACTAAAACTGCAACCGTCGAACTCGCTGAAAAATTGGAAGCCCGTGGTTATGCGGTAGCGCCATTGAATGGTGATATCGCACAAAACCAACGCGAACGCACGATTGACAATCTTAAAAAATCCAAAATTGATATTATTGTTGCGACTGATGTTGCTGCACGTGGAATTGATGTAGAACGTATTAGTCACGTTGTCAATTATGATATTCCTTATGACACGGAAGCCTACATACATCGTATCGGTCGCACCGGTCGTGCAGGTCGTAGCGGCGACGCGATTTTATTTGTCGCGCCACGTGAAAAACGCCTGTTGAGTGCCATTGAAAAAGCAACACGCAAGAAAATCGAGTTAATGGAATTGCCATCAACTGAATTAATAAACGATGTGCGTATCGCTAAATTTCAACAACGCATTACCGATACCTTGGCCAGTGAAGAGCTTGGATTGTTTCACCAATTGCTTGAACAATACCAAATGGAACACAATATTCCTGCATTGGAAATCGCAGCCGCATTAGCGAGATTGGTGCAAGGTGATGAACCATTATTAATGCAGCATAAACCAATTGCTCGTGATAGAAATGATTGGAATGATCGTGACGAACGTCCGGGTAAAAAACGGGATCGTGGTGAGCGTGGAGAACGTAGTCATGATCGTGAACGCAGTCCGCGTAAGCGTTCTGCACCGGGTGAAGGTATGATGCGCTTCCGCATAGAAGTTGGCCATCAAAATAAAGTGAGACCTGGAAATATTGTAGGTGCGATTTCAAACGAAGCTGGAATTGATAGCCAATACATTGGTCAAATCGACATACGCGATGATCATAGTTTAGTGGACTTACCGGCTGATTTGTCCAAAGATGTCTTGCAAGTATTGAAAAAAGTATGGGTCGCCGGTCAGCAATTACATATTATGCCGGCAGACCAATCGTCGAACCAAGATCGTGCTAAACCTCGCTCGAAGCCAAAAATGAAAGCGAAGCCAAAATCAAAAACGAAAGCAAAAACCAAAAAGAAATCGCCGAGTAAAAGCAAACCGAAGCGATAAGATACGCTAGTGATTGGAACGGAAAGTCCTGTTCCGATCACTGGATCAAAACGACAATATCAATCTTGTATCCGCCCAAACATAAGCATCCTTCACATAAAAAATCGGCTTACTTGGTGCTATAATTGGCTTCTATTTAATTATCTATTTTGAATATGCAGCGGGAAGATTCCTAGCATTAGTGCTTTATTGTTGGGTGTTGCCAAGCTAAACAATCGAATGGAGGTCACTATGAACCGAATTGAAAGTGTGGATGTTTTCCGCTTGATAGCCATTATTGCGGTAATAGCTATTCATACTACACCTTTTCGTTATGCGGAAAATACTGGCGGTGACCTTTATAAATATTTAGACTTGTTGATTAATCAGGCCTCTCGTTTTGCAGTTCCTTTCTTTTTTATCATTTCAGGTTATTTTTGGGGCATGAAAATAAGGCGCGGCGATGATGTTTATCAAGTCTCATTGTCCATGAGTAAACGAATATTTTTTATTTTTCTAGCCTGGAGTTTTATCTACTTATTACCACTAAATATCGGCGCGATAGTTGAGTTTGGTCTATCTGGGCCATTTGATCTAGCCTACAACAATTGGTCTAACTTGATACATGATCCCGTCAGGCTTATTTTTGAAGGGAGCCGAGTGCATTTATGGTATTTAACCAGCTTAATCATCTCTTTGCTTATCACTGCATTTTTGGTAGCTAAGAATTTATCCAAAACCTTGCTTGTTACAGCACTTGTTTTATATGTAGTTGGAGTGCTTGCCAAGGCCTATGTCGATACACCCATTGGCATACAACTAGACTTTAATACTCGAAATGGACCGTTCTTCGGTATGCTTTTGTTTGTTTCTGGCTATTTACTTTCCGCACGGCAATCAAATGAAAAATGGTTCTATTATGGTTTTGGACTTTTTTTGCTTGGCTTTGTTTTGCACTTTACTGAAATATTTATGGTTTGGACCCGCTTCGAGACCAGTCCACGACAGGATTTTGTCTTTGGCACTTTTTTCATGGGCTTTGGTGTGGCTTTGGCAGCGTTGTCTAATCATCGGTGGTTACGCAGTCCTCGCCTGGGTCGGATCGGTCAGTTGACCTTAGGCATTTACGCCGTGCATTTCTTGTTCGTTGAAATCCTAGCGCCTATTGAAAAACGCTTTGATCATGTGTTGTGGGAACTTTCGTATATATTAATCGTTCTAGTACTATCTATCGTAGTGACGCTGTGGATGGCAAAAAGTCGTTTCTTAAAAAAGATTGTGGTTTAAAATAAATATAAATAGACAGGTAGACTCGCCAGCATCAAGTATTGGTACTGGCGAGATCCATACTTAATCAGTCATTATCAGATGTGATTTCTTGTCTAGTTAAATTATTAGTTAAATCATTTATAGTATCACCTTTAATTCCGATTTCAGCCATTAGCGAATCAATTAACGGTGCTTGGCTGCGATAACGTAGGGCACTGCTGACCACTTGATCGGCTAAACTTCCGTTACCGCTGGTTTCATTGTTAGATTGGTTGGCTGCCACCGATGCACCGTTGATACCATCAACTTGAATAATTTTTATCCCATCAATTTGTTCCAAAGGTTTAACACTTTCACGAATAATATTTGGCAGATTTTCAATTAACGCAAGACGTATTTGCATGGCGATCTGATCTACAGAAAGTATATTATTTGCTTCATTGATTGCGTGCTTGCCAATGGCTTCGACGTGGTACATTTTTTCAGCGGCATCTGCACGTAGTTTCTCTGCTTCGGAATCAGCTTGAGCTTCAATTCGTTTTTTATTGGCTTCAGCATTCGCGATGATAGTGACCGACTCTGCTTGGTCTTCAGCGGCTTGCTTTTCTGCTTCAGCTGCAACCTTAATTCGAATTGCATCACGCTCTGCTTCTTCAGTTGCTTGTACAAGCTCAACCGCCTTGGCGCGTTCAGCAATCTCAGTTTCACGTACGGTTTTAACGGCTTCTTCTTCTTTGACGGCTAATGCTCTTGCACGATCCGCCTCGGCTTGTGCCACAGATTGTTCTTTTGATTTCGCTGCGATGACTATCGCACGATCCTGCTCAGCCAGTTCAATGGCTTTCTTGCGTTCGATTTCAGCTGTTTCCACGCTACGAGAACGTTGAATGTCTTTTTCTTGAATCAATTGTGCTTTATTGATTCGCTCTTCTTCCAGAGTTCGTTCGGCTAGGATTTTGGCCATGTCAATTTGTTTAATTGATTCGATATCTGCCTGTTCCGCTTCTTGTTTCTTTTCTGCTCGTTGACGGTTGATTTCTGCTGATTGCGCTGCACGACGCACTTCAATTTCACGTTCCTGTTCTAAACGGGCATATTCTTGTTCGCGCTCGATTTCAAGTTGTTGTTTTTTCGCTTCCATGTTTTTGGATGCAATTGCAACATTGGTTTCTTGTTCAATGTCATTGCGTTTTTTACGACGTTCTTCGATAGCTTCAGTAAGTTTAGTTAAACCTTCGGCATCAAACGCATTATCAGGATTAAAATATTCTTTGCCTGTTTGGTCTAGGCCGGTGAGTGAAACAGATTCCAGTTCGAGGCCGTTTTTGAGCAAATCTTCGGAAACCACTTGCTGGACTTTTTGTACGAAGTCAATACGTTGCTCGTGCAATTCTTCCATGGCCATTTCTGCTGCTACAGAGCGTAAGGCATCAACAAATTTGCCTTCAACTAGTTGTTTTAATTGATCAGGGTAAACCGTTTTCATACCTAGCGTTTGGGCTGCATTGCCAATGGCATCTGTAGTCGGTTGAACTCTAACATAGAATTCTGCTGTCACATCAACTCGCATACGATCTCTGGTAATAAGCGCTTGCTCATTGGCTCGTCTAACCTCCAGGCGTAAGGTATTCATGTTCACTGGGATGATTTCGTGCAATACCGGGAAGACCAGAGCGCCGCCATTCATAATGACTTTTTGTCCACCAAATCCGGTGCGAACAAATGAAATTTCTTTAGACGCTCGTTTATATAGTCGTGACAAAATAAGGCCAAGCACAATCAATGCTACTAAAATCGTACCCGCGATTGTTGCAATACTGACGAGGTCAAAATATTGTGTTATTTCAGTGCTGTTCATATGTTAACTCCATTATTGTATTAGTGTTTGGTTTGAATTTTTTATTGCAGTAAAAACGCTTCCCTGTTTTTTTACCACCAATACTTGTTCTTGTTGAATAAACATTTCCGATTGCAAATCGGGTTCGACCATTATGTAGTGTGTATGTCCAAACTCATCTTTAAGTTTTGCTTGCGCAGGACTTCCTGCTGATGCTGTTCCCAATGTGATTGTCGCAATACGTCCAATGAAACTATCACTGGAGACGGATTCAGATTCATCCTGTGGCATGAATCGATGTAAAAAACCACCCATGACGCGAACCACGGGAATAGAAAGAATAAAGGCGGGGATACTCGCGATCCAAGAAGTAAACATATGACCACTTAGGTTTAAAAAAGTTGATTGTAAAATAAACCCGCTTAAACCAAATGCAGTCAGAAAAATCACTAGCAGCATGAGTACAGGAACCTGTCCTACCCGCAACCAACCCAGTAGTCGCGATAACGCCGATGGTGAGCCAGCGTCTGCGGAGTCGACATTGATATCAAATTCTGCATCAGGGAGAAAACTTTCAATAACACTGGAAACACCAGCCCCTAGTATGGTGGTAATGCCTTCAAGTATGGCAATTCCCAGCATAAGCGTGAGTGCAACTGCAAAGGGCAGATTTTCGCTCGCAGTGAAAAAACTTAACATGGACTATGCCTCATTTTTAAATGAAGCAAGTCTTTCCTTGATTCTGTTTTGACGACTGAGTTCTTCTAATTCCGCGAGCTTGGCCGCCGTTTTTCGGTCATTTGGAGTACTATTAGTTGACGACCCCGTTAAACTTTGTGTCACACGCTCAAATGCTGAAGCCGCTTTTGCAACACGATTTTCTGTGTTTTCATTATTCGCAAATGGATTAGTCGACTCTTTTGCCCCGATTCCCGCAGACTCTTTTAGCATGGCTTTGATTGCACCTAGTTCATTATTCATTTCACGCTTTTTGGCCTGCAATGCCTGAACATAGCTTTCGAGCTCTTTTTCCTCGGCTGCAAAATTGCCA
>JAOUJM010000026.1 GCA_029883265.1 Gammaproteobacteria bacterium | reverse complement strand
CATATAGGCGACCTCTAAAGCTGCTCATACGATGTTCACTATTGTCATTGTTGGTAGGAAAAGAGTAGCATGATTTACAATTGATCGCCTATATGCGACAGAACCGGTATGCTTCGTTTCCCCGGCCTAATCTTTGTTTTAGCCCTATATTTTCTTGGGGGTCCTAGCGTATCGTTTGGCGTGAGCATTTCTAGTCTCCTCATCTAGTAAGTCGTGTTTTTTCAATACGTTATGGCGTATTCTTGTATTCGGCCTTTCCCGTTCGGGAATACATTTTTGTGCTGGTGTTTGTGGTGCGCTATAATTACCGTTCGGTAATAATTATTGGGCTATGGCTATAAGATGAATTACTCATTCCCGCACGGTAATGTAAACACAGTGAAAGATATCGGACATATGGTGCGTTTGGAGCGCAAAAAGCAGGGTCTCAGCCAGGCGGATTTTGCCGCACTCTGCGGTGTAGGTGTACGGTTCGTTTCTGATTTAGAGAATGGCAAGCCGACTATTGAGCTCGCTAAAACACTGCAAGTATTGCGAGCGCTGGGTTTGGAATGTTGTATCGCACCACGGCAATGGCCTAAGGATAGGGCTCAATGAGCCAGTGTTTGATGGTTTATTGGGATGAGCACCTTGTCGGTGAATTGAAATTGGATGCGCAGCGGCGTTTTGTGTTCCGATATGCATCATCGTGGCTTGCCAGTGATAGGGCGCAACCGATTTCATTGAGTTTACCGTTGTGCGATGCCGTGTTTGACGATGATTGTGCACGACCGTTTTTTTCCAATCTTTTACCTGAGTCTGAGTTACGTCAGCAAATCACTAGAAAGCTAGGTCTGTCAGAAAAAAATGATTTTGCTTTATTAGAAGCTATCGGTGGCGAGTGCGCCGGTGCGATTTCGCTGTTGCCAGAAGGTGAATCTCTTCCAAAAGAATCCGGCGCTTATCACGAGCTTACCGATAATCAATTGAATCAACTCATTCAAGCCATACCAACGCGCCCCCTGTTGGCGGGCGAGGCAGGGATCCGTTTGTCCTTGGCTGGAGCGCAAAATAAGTTGCCGATTCGTTATCGCAATGGACAGGTGAGTTTGCCTTATGGGCGAGCCGCCAGCACGCATATCATAAAGCCAGCAATTACTCACTATGAGAGTTCGGTTATGAATGAGTGGTTTTGTATGCGCTTGGCGAAGTTAATGGATTTACCCGTGCCGGACGTGTTGATCATTGGCACCGAGACGCCGGTGTATTGTGTTGAGCGTTATGATCGAATCATCGTGACTGACGAACACGTTGAACGTTTACATCAGGAAGATTTCTGTCAGGCCTTGGGTGTCGCAGCGGATGTTAAATATGAAAAAGAGGGTGGGCCAAGTTTACGCGACTGTTTTGGATTAATTCGTTCGGCGAGTATTCAACCTGCAAAGGATTTGAATACAGCGCTTAAGTGGGTCGTTTTTAATTATTTGATTGGAAATGCCGATGCTCACGCAAAGAACATTGCGTTGTTATTAACTCAGCAAGGACCAAGACTCGCACCCTTTTATGATTTGATGTGCACCGCAATCTATGAAGGGCTCAGTGATCGACTGGCTATGAAAATTGGTAATGAAGATCGTCCGGATTGGGTGATTGAGCGACGCTGGAATGACATGGCAAACGATTTGGAAATTGACTATAAATTGGTGCGACGGCTGTTGGCGGCAATGAGTCATAAGATTACGAATGTTGCGGCGCAACTGCAGGATCATTGTAGTTCGCGGTATGGATCACGAGATACGATCGTACAGATAAATAAAGTCATTGCACAACGAGTCACGAAAGTGATGCGGATTCTAGAGATCTCAGAGTGAAGCTGAGCGATGTAAATATAAACCTGTCCCTAGTACCCCATGGTAAAAGACATTTTTGAATCCACATGCTCTCGTATCATTTGTCTTGGCGTTGATTCGCTCTTAGAACCGAGAATACTGCAAGGTCTTCTAAGTGACGGACTAGTAAAAACCGCGGTTGAAAAAAATGGATTGATTCCCGGTGAAGCTAGCGTGGCATTATTGCTAGACACATCTGATAGAGCACAAGAGCGCGCATCGACACACGGAGCAACAATTCTGAATACAGTCTATAAGTCGCTTTCATTTAATTTAGACGATGAGCAATGGCGTGATCATGCGGCCTATACGATTGGTCGGGAACTAGGGCACGCGATAGATGACGCTTGTCGTGTGCTCGATGCAAAACCATTTTCCGGCGACATCTATCTTGACCTTAACGGCGAGAATTGGCGGGCCAAAGCATGGGCGAGTGCACAAATCATTTTGCAACAGAAGCAACTGATTGACTGGGAACAAAGCGAAGAAATTATACCAGGCACAAGTGTCGGCGATATCGGAGTCACCACACCACTGCTTCATATGGCCCTAGCAATACGCAGCTTCGCTGAGAATTATGCAAGCTCGAGGTACGCACTCATTGTTAGTGTGGGCGAAGTCGGTGATGTTGGTGTCATATTATTAGAAAAATAGGAGAAAGAGCGTCATGAGCAAACCGCATTTTTACCCCCAAAATGAACATAGACATTGGCCTGCTGAGAACTCAACAGAAGGTGGAAAGTGTCTTGTCGGACACGAGGGTGACTTCAGTAATTTTGCAAAGAAAAAAGATGGCAGCGCAAGGAAACATAGGAACAGCTGCAATTATCGTTACCAGGCCTATGAGCAAGCTACAAGTGAGAAGAAAATTAAAGACTATCTTCATACCTACAATGATCGAACTCAGCAAATTCTCATTCACGATCAATTCGATAGTGTTCGCACCTCTGCTTATAGCACAGAAGCGGGTGGGAAGAATCCTGCAAACTACTGTGCAACGATAGCACCTCCACGACGAAAAGACTGGGATGTGGGTGGTCCCAATCGCGTCATCCGAAGGAAAAGCTTTAAGCGAGAGAAAATCATCATTCCGAAAGGTTATAACTTTACCCAAGATACCTGGCCCTATTGGAACAATGCACACCATCTTATACCCAAAGGTACACTCAGAAAAGTAATAATGGATCCGAAAATAGGTATAGAGATTGGCGCTTTAATGGAGAAGGGCTTGCTCGAAGTTGAGTACAACATCAATCATAAAATCAATATGTTGTTTCTACCTCAAGACAAAGAAGTTGGCGAAATTCTCGATATGCCACGACATATCCAATTAAAAGAAGGTGATGACGATAGTATCGCGGCACACTGTGTCCAGCATCCAGTTTACGACAAAATGGTCAAAGAAATTGATAGGGGACTAGGCAAGGTTGTCGAAGAGTTTAAGACTAAAATTCAAAAAGCAATTAAAGAAAATTGCGAAAAACCAAAGTTTACACTCAGCAAGCAAAAACTAGAATCGCTCTCGACCCGTCTCATGAACATGATATTATCTTCAGAAGGTGGGCGATCCTTGGATAGTATTGCCAAAATGAATGAGGCCAATTAATCCATGAACTATTACCAACTTGACGAATACGATCGCCAGGATGAAGACTTCCGCTTTTGTCATCGTATATAAGCTCTGGCGAATCGGCTCTATCTGATTATCCAAGTGATGTCCAAGCAAGGATGTCTGATGAGAAGGGTGGTATTGTTCTTAGCGATATCGTTGCCAATAAAAATCTTAGTTTGATTGTCCACGAAAGTGTTAAAACAATCATAGAAAATAATTGCGGCCAAACGTGTGAATACTTGCCGCTTAGCATTATCAATCACAAGGGACGAGTTGCATCCAACGATTATTTCTATATCAATCCATTAGGAACCCATGATTGTCTAAATGAAACGGCATCTGATATTGGATGGTCAGATGATGGCGATGTCATACACGTTAGTCAATTTGTATTGGATAAAAATAAAGTTAAAGATGTTCCCTCACTTTTCAGAATACCGCATGACAAGTATGTCTACTTTATTAGCCAAACCTTGGTCGATGCGATTCGAGAAGTAAAACCTGATATTACAAATTTGAATCTAGAATTGATTTCGGTTGAGTAAATGAGCGTGAAGAACGCTCTTCGGCAAAACTAACGTAGTAGAACAAAAGGAGAAATTTCGATGGGTGTCACGGTCGGTGTTAATAATTTATCGGTAGTCCACAAAGGTAGTAGTGGCGTTACCATCGCGTTCCCGGATGTATGCAAAACACAATGTGGACCGCCAGTCATTCCTATCCCATACCCGAATATTGCTAAGTCATCTGATACTGCGAAAGGCACAAAGAAAGTAAAATGTGATGGCAACTCCGTTTGTGTGAAAGATTCAAATTTTAAAACCAGTGTCGGTGAGGAACCCGGCGCGCTTAAAGGAATTGCATCAAGCAAGACTAAAGGTAAAGCAGAATTTGTAAATTATTCATTTGATGTTAAATTTGGGAAAAAAAAACGTACCAAGAGCCTTTGACTTGATGCTGCATAATGACAAGAACACACCTCCAGTCCCTGTACTACAAGCACCTATTGTCGTAATCGCACAAGAAATTAAATCCTGTTGTCTAATTTGCAAAAAATAGTAATTTCGACATTGGAAGATTTAGATGGATATATCACAACAACAACTCTACCGGTCCCTTTATGCTGAACACATTGCAGAAATCGGCTTTAACCTAAGTGATCGACAAACAATCCTTCAGACAGACACGCAATCTTGGCAAGATTGTGTGGAACTTGAACAGTATATTGCAGCACACTTAAGTGCACTACGTTTAGGTGGTCAAGAAGCTTATCAGGTACTTCTAGAACTACTCGAATCAGTAGACGAAGATGAAGTGTTAGGAGCTGTTTTTTCCTTAGTTTCAATTGATGAATTCAGTCCAGGAATGATAGCCGTCATCGAGGCATTTCAAATAGTCGATGAAGACATCCTGCCAAACTATATTGATGCACTTAAGCATGGCTTGCGCAACACGCTCAGTCAGCAACTATTACCTCTCCTTGAAATTGAAACACCATTGATACGAGCAGCCACGGTTGAAATATTAGGCTATCGTGGTGATATCGACCCCAAAAGACTTTGGCCTTTACTGCATGAAACCAATGAACTCGTTCAAACATCTGTTATGATTGCACTGATGCGCCTCGGCTATCGCCAAGCACGACCTGTTGTCGAAGAATTATTGCTGAGGAAAGCCGAAATCAAAGATGAAATGTTACTACTTTTGCTAGTGCTCGGATCTCCGAATGCGCAAACCTACATTCGCAACTCTTGCCAGAATGCAGATACTGTCAGCGAGCAACGTTTAATATTTCTGGCTCTTTTTGGTGGAACTCAAGATTTTTCTATATTGATAAATGCATTAAGTTTCCCAGAAATGAAAACAGCAGTATATGAGAGTCTTGGAATACTTGGCGATGTTCAAAGCATCCCTTTTCTGATTACAGGATTGAATGGAATAGCAGATAACGAAACCATTGCCGCCGCTACTGCGTTAAACTATTTAACTGGAGCGAATTTGACGCAAACTGTTACTGTACCTATTGTCGACGTGCCAGATCTTGAACCTGATAGTATTATTCAATATCAAGCCTTCACTCCAGTACCTTCACAAAATGATGACCAACAACACGAAATAGAAATGGAATTGCCCTGCGTGGATTAAAAAATATGGGTGGATTGGTGGCAAACTCATCAAAACCAATTTGATTTTTCACATCGTTGGCGGCATGGGCATCCTTTGAATAAAGATCGACTATTGGTTGAAATTCGCCATCCTTGTGTCATTTATCAAAAAAGACAGTTAGTCCACTTGGAGCTCTCTATTCGTTATCAGACCGATTTTAGATTTGAGCCTGATTGGTTTATTGAAAAACAGCTTTCAGCTTTGCCGGCGGCACATGCTGATACAGTGTAATATCTAGGATTGTTGTAGCGCGCCACATCAACTTGTGGTGCATGCAAAGGATTTGGTCTTAACAAATGACATTGCCGCTCATGATTAAAATAACGAACAATTAGAAAACCACCATCATGTTCATTCTTCGCTTTCATATAGATATAGCTTTGAGTCTGAAGAAGATAGCTCACGGCAAAGTAAGACAGCAAAATTTGTGACTCATCGTTTGACTCAAGATTTCCACAGACGATCACCTCAATTATTAATCCTAAATTGTTACATATCTGTTTGAACGATAAGTTCGACAAATTCGAATGAGCTTGTACGACAGTTTCAACGGTTTCGATGGTACGTAACAAAATCTGTGTACTTGTCTCAACATCACAGAGGTAGAGTGTGAGTCCACTAATCGAGTCCTCAATCGGCGTTTGTCTAAAAGGATCCCACCCTATAGACTTTAATTCGTCAATCGTTTTTCGGTTTCTTCAAACTGCATCTAGGTTTGTCGTATCCTAATATCAAGTATTATCTATTTGGCTCTTTGTGCCAACACATTACCATAGTAGCCCGCGATTATCTTATTAGCCTTATCAACCAAATCCTGGCGCGGAAACCACAAATGAACATTCCCATTTTGATACCATCGTATTCGAAAATAGTCGAGTGAAATTAGCTTTTCTGCACTGCTGCTTCGATTGTTACGAATCAGCTTAAGCAGGCGTTGATCGTACTGTTGCTCGCGACTTAAGGCCCCCGGATCCGACCCATCGAGTAATAGAAATATACGCGCTAAGTCATTAATCTCATCACCACGACCACGATTCCAGTACATTAGGCTCTCACATAGTGCGCTATGAATAATTACACGATCTTCAATTCGAAATGGATCATTTGACTTATAGCATGCATAGAGGTTTTGAAAGACTGTCACCAATCCTCGTTGAAATGTTGAGTGTCGATGTGCAAAGGCCTCTTGAAATGTGGAAATAACGATGTTGATATCCACTTCAGGCGCTTCTTTCTCGATTTGTTCCTTGAGATGTTTAATGTCCTCATGGTTCATTACTGTTGTAAGATTGGATTCTTCGAATAGAGCATGCCAAGTATTTAGATATATATTCTTTCTTATTTTATCGAAATTGTTGTTATATAGGTCATCGTTATACCAACTCGCATTGCCAAAAGCACCTGAAAGACAAAAACCGGGACAAATTTCACTGGCCAGTTGCAATGCCTTCAATCCTTTTTCTAGTTCGCTAATAGACTGATTGCAGCGTTCAATTATGCGGTGGAATTTTTCAACTGGTGGAGATAACGTCTTTACAACGGTAGAAAACGCCCGCTCATTGTCATCTATCACGTCGTCAGTATTTGAATGCATTGCATGGTCCTTTGTTTGTGTAATACAAGACTATGTTATTCAACAAGGCGTATCTTGCAACATTCGGCATGACCTTCTTTTGAAAGCACTCAGTAAACATTGCAATATCCCGTGGGTCTTATTGTATGTTAAGCGATGGTTAAAAGCGCCGCTTGAAGATAGTAATGGTAATAAGACACAACGGATATGCGGAACCCCTCAAGGTGGCGTGGCGAGTCCACTGCTGCTAATTTGTTTTTACACTATGCGTTCGACACTTGGGTAAGACGGGAACTACCTGACGTACCCTTTTGTCGCTATGCCGATGATGGCTTATTGCATTGTAAAAGCAAACGGCAAGCGGAACTCGTCATGAAGAAACTCACAGCGAGACTAAAGAAATGTGGTCTTGAAATCCATCCCGACAAAAGTAGCATCGTCTCCTGCAAAGATAAGAATCGCAAAGGTAACTACTCGGTCATTCGTTTCGACTTTCTCGGCTACACCTTTCGTCCACGACGGTGTGTAAACAAGAAAGGCGAAGTGCATCCGAACTTTCTGCCCGCGATAAGCAAGGCATCAAAGAAAGCGATCAATCAGGCCATTCGCCGCTGGCATGTCCAGTTGAAGAATGACACAACCTTGGTCGATCTTGCATCGATGTTTAATCCTATCTTATCGGGCTGGAACACCTATTATGGTCGGTTCTATCCTTCAGCACTAAGATTGATTTGGCGTAATTTCAATGAATACCTTGTTAGGTGGGTTAGGCGAAAATTCAAAAGATTTGCCGAGCATAAAAGGTTAGCAAGAGATTATATCAATCGCATTTCTCGTGCGAATCCAAACCTGTTTATTCATTGGAGGCTAGCGGTATTTCCAGGCGGTGACGTGGTAGGAGCTGTATGAGCGGAGACGTTCACGTACAGTTCTTGGAGGGGCTGAGGGTGAAATTCCCTCGGTCTACTCAACCGTACTTGTGGACCCAAGAAGGCTGGCTTTATTTGGCGACGATTATTGATTTGTATTCTCGTGCAGTGATTGGTTGGTCGATATCGAGGCGCATCAATGCCGCATTGATTTGTGATGCGCTAACCATGGCCTTATGGCGACGGGATTTTCCCACGCAAGTCATTGTTCATAGTGATCGTGGAAGTCAATATTGTTCGAACGACTATCAACAGATGCTCAAAGATCATGAGCTAATTGGTAGTATGAGTGCGAAAGGATGTTGCTATGAGCGCGCAGCCTGCTCTTGGGGTATAACGCTGTCACTGTAAGTTTTTTTCATACACTAAAAGTAAAAGCCATTCACGGTGAACAGTTTGCTACCCGCGAACAACTCAAGCGTGTAATATTTGAATACATTGAAGTGGATTACAACCGGCACCGCCGCCATAGTACCATTGGCTATATGCCACCGATGATGTTTGAAGAGCAAAATGCAAATGTTGCTTGATTGGGTGTCCGATTTTGTTGGGGAAGATCAACTGAGTGACTGGATAAAATCTCGGAATGTCTTTTTTAATGAGTCATTGCTCGCAATCATATCCATCACGTCACTCATAATGTCGACAAACATTGCATCTTGTAGAAATGCATCACCAAATTCCCAAGCGAGTATCGAACCAATAAACACTTGTGAGATTTGTTCATCACGTGCGACGGCATCAGCTGGGATTTGTTTAATACGATTTATGATGCTTTGCTCAAGTTGTTCAATTGACAGCTTTTCAGTCTGCCGTTTTTTACTAATTCGAGTGTTACCATCGCGGCTGTCGACTTTTTCTTTGCCAGCAATCTGTTGGCGCAGAGCCTCAACAACTTGATTGATGCTGGATAGGCCCTGATTTGATCTAAATATCCGTTCCATAATAATTAATGCTAATGTGCGTTACTAGTCATTCTTTTTGTCATCTTGGTTTTCATATGACGATAAAAATACATGTCGTTGAACACCGGTTGCATCGTCACTGGTATTGCTTGACGTGCCATCCAGTGCACTTTGCGCAGATGCCATTATTTTTCGCATATCGTTATTGAGCGATTCCAATATGTTATTCTTTTCGATACCTTGCTCGAGCAAACGAATGCATTGATCATATTCATCATTTGCCAAATGAACCAAGCCCGTCTTGAACAACACCAGTGGATTGTCATCACCTAAGCGATCGAGTTTTTCCCATACCTGAATAGCATCATCTAATCGATGTGAACTAATAAATAATAATCCGAGTTGGAAACGAGCCGAGTCCAAGTTAGGATCAATATCGAGTGCACGGGCTAAGTCATCAACGGCTTTATCATATAAGCTAAGTTGCGCATGCACGGCACCCAACAAATAATGTGCTTTTGCATTTTTATCATCTTGTCCAATAACTGCTTTTAGCAATTCTAAGGACTTTTGAAAATCTTCCTTACGCGAAGCGTCTAGGGCAAGATTAAGAAGCTCGTCGTTATCAAATGCTTCATAGTTCTGTAATGACATAATAAAACCCCATGCAATATTCTAATCGTTTGATTCAAGGATAGCGGCATTGTCTTACTTAGAATGTCCATCTTTTCTGAGTGTTGTATATCAAAAAAGTGAGATGTGAATCACAGTTTAGTAAGAATCTGCTTATTTGTCTTGTTTTAATCGTGGTTGTGATTCATTGGACAGCGCTGCATTTCCGTCGTCCACTCGCCCAAACAACTATCCCTAGCTCTCCTGCACAAAAAATCATGACATTTGTCACAGTATTCTTGTGATCGGTGCGTCGTTTCATAAACAAAAAACTATTTCACTGGAAAAGTTAGGTTAGCAAAGTTGTAGCGGAAAGTTGCAATTTTTTAGAAAAAGACTCAATGAGGAATTAGAAATGGCTACTATCATTGGCGGATACGACACGGGCTTGCTCGACAGTTCTTTGTTCTTACTCAATCGAGATGACCAAACGCAATTGGGTTCATCAAATGGTGATGAAGACATCTTTGTAAATGTGAGTAATGGGAACCTAGTGATTCGTCACACCGATGGTTATTTACCATCACAAGGTGAAGACTTCTCGGTGATTCGTACTTACAACAGCCGTGGCACACTCGATGAGAATCTGGCTGAAGGCTGGAATATCTCCACACCGATGACCTTAGAGCAAATCACAGCAAACGAAATCCGTATCTCTAATTGGGACAGTAGCCAGTTCCGTTTTTATTATGATAGCGCAACCGATACGTTTACATCCGTCGATGGCGCCGGTTCATATGAAACCATCGTAAAAGGTGATTTTGACTATCACCGCATGTCGATGAAAAACAATGGTGATATGGTTTGGAATACAGAAACCGTAACTGGGTATACCCTAACCCGTGCTGATCAATCCATTCTTTACTTTGATGTCAATGGCTCGCTTATTCAAAGTGTCGACACCAATGGCAATATCATTCAATACGAATATCAATCTAATCGACTGACTCGCGTACTCGATGATACGGGTCACGTCATTAGCTATACCTATGAAGGCTCCAACCTTACGCAAATTTCTGATGAAAACGGAAATGTCTTAGTGACCTATGAGTATAACCAAAACGGATTGCATCGTGTCATAGACCGGGAAGGCCATATCACAGAGTACACCTATTTCATGGATGGCTCATTATCCTCAATTCGTTTTCCTACCGATGTAAACACCGACGAACGTATTGTTCGCTTCGAATACCAAGCCTCGAAAAAAGATATGACGAGTAAAACACCCTTGCTGTCATCCATTATCGATGCACAAGGCAACGAAACTCGTTTTAGCTATGATTTGGCAAGTGGCAACTGGTCACAATACGCGGGTGGCACAACTTGGGTAACCAATGCGCTTGGGATTGAGCGAGCGGAATCGAATGATTCTGTCAGTGTGCAATGGCGTATCGAGAATGGATACTATGCACAATGGGATCAGAAATCCTATGACGATGGTCTATTCCTTGATGCAAATGGAAACTATGTATTTGATCAAGCGCGTTGGGATAGTTACGTACATCAAGTCGATGAAATTTTACATAATCATGCTGTTTCGTATTCCTATGATGAAAATGGAGCGATCACCCAGGTCACCAACGCGAAAACAATTGATGGCGTCGTCGTATACGACTATCAAACACAATATGTTTATGATGATCAAGAAAACTTAATCGCGATTGTAGATGCAAATGGTTATGCCATTACTCATAGTGATGACCCATATTGGCGGGACCAACGTAAGCAGTTAGGATTTATCGATGCCGCTGGTGAAGGCAAACAGGTTGCAAATCTTACCACTGAAGATATTGAACAACTGAACGCATTTTTTACAACGCAATTGCACTATGACGAACACGGCAATTTAATTCGTCGAGAAGACAATCAGGATAATGTCACTGAATTTACCTACACGGACTTCAATAAATTAGCCACTGAAACCCATGCCATGGGTTATGCACTTACCCAATCCAACGAAGAACTTTATCAAGAAAAACGTAGTGAGCTTGGTTATTCGGCTCTAGTCGAACAACTCTCTGACGCGGACAAGCAAGCACTATTAGCGTTACACACAATTTATTACAGCTATGACCAAAATCAAAACCTAATCGAGATTCTCGCACAAGGTAGTGACATCACACGATTTGAGTATGATGAATTTGGAAATGTGACACGACAAATCCGTTTTCTCGATGCGACTGACTTGGTCGACCCATCGAAGCAACAAGTCACGCAATATTTTTACGATGCATATGGCAACAATATTAAAACGATCGAAGCAAATGCTTGGCTGCTCATTCAAAGTGATGACGAGTATTGGCGGGATCTACGTGCCGAACTGGGCGTGGTTGATGGCAACAATAACGGTAAATGGCGCGCTCAGATAACACCACTTGAAGAAGCCTATCTCATATCCCATTTTACCAGTTACAACAGTTATGATCTATTTGGGAACCGTTTAACCCATACGGATGGGAATGGTGGCGTCACTCATTTCACGTATGATAACGACAATCGCCTAACCTCTGTCACCAACCCAGAAGGTCACGCAACTTTTTATCAATACGATGCAGTGGGTAACCGTATCGGCGTGACGGACGTGAATGGTCATACAGTGGTTTATGTTTATAACAAGAACAATCAACTTATCAGTGTCATTGACCCATCTGAAAATGACCCTGCCCAAGATCGCACGACCAACTATAAATATGATGTGGTCGGCAATCGCACCGCCGTCACGGATGCCGAAGGGAATACAACAAACTATGTATTCCGCGAAGATAACCGTCTACTTGAGATACTTACCCCGATGGTTAGTCATGATGGCACCACGGTTTCTTATCAAACTAGCTATGAATATGATGCGATTGGTAACCGTATTGCCGTTAACGACAACAATGGTTATGTGACTGAGTATGTGTATAACAACGCCGGCCTATTGGTGCAACAAACAGATCCCGAAGGGAATATAACCCAATACCGATACGACGCAAACTTCAATCAGGTTCAAGTAATTATTGGTGTGCAGCTACCAGAACAACAGCGCCGTATACTGAGCTATGTTTACGATGAAGAAGACCAACTGGTCGCCCAGCTTGACGCACTAGGAAATCGTAAAACCATCGAGCACGATGCCGTGGGCAATATTATTCGTGTGGTCGATGAAAATGGCCAAGAACGTCGTTTCGCCTATGATCACCAAAATCGATTCATTACCGAGTATCGTGCACCGACCACAGACCCAGTGACCGGTCTCACAGTCGAACATTCTGTCAATCACTACTTTGATGGCGAAAACAATCAAATCGCGACACGCGATGAAAATGGCCAATTGACACGTTTTACGTTTGATAAAAACAATCGCGTAGTGATGATAAGTGATGCGAACGATATTGAAACCGTTTTTGAGTATGACGGCCGCAATAATCGCACAGCAGTGCATATTGGTGTGCAAGCACACGTCGATGAAACGACCGGTTCGATCGTGTTTGACGATGTAAGTCAGTCCAGCACCACACGCTATACCTATGATGAATTCAACCAAGTAGTGAGTAAAGTTGATGGAGTGGGGAATGCGCTGACTAGTTCAGACAGCCCACTCTACGTCACCATGCGACAAGCACTTGGTTATATTGATTCATCCACCGGTCAGGGTAAATTGGTTGCGCAATTGAGCGACCTAGAAAAAGCGCAACTCAAAGCACTATATACTGAACGCTATGCCTACGATCGTACCGGTAACTTGATTGAAACAAGCAACCATCTGGGACATGTTGCGACCAAAGAATATGATGCACTCCACCGCTTAATCGCTGAGGTCAATGAAAATGGCGAGAAGATACGATTAAGTTATGATGGAAATAACAACCTAATCAAAACTACTGATGCAGTGGGTGACAAACTCATATCAAGTGATGAGTTTTACTATCAAGACATCCGTGCCGCACATGGTTATTCAAAATATGCATCGGCTCTATCTGATGCTGACAAAGCCGCATTGCTTGCTCTCTATTCAACCCAGTTTGAGTATGACGGTAATAATCGCATCAGCAACGTCATTGATCCACTAGGTGTAGTGACCCAACGCGTGTTTGACAATGTGGGCAATCTTGTAAGCGAAACCGTTTCCGCCGGCACACTAGAAGCACAAACCACGACCTATCAGTACGATTTGAATAACCGCTTAATACAACAAACCGATGCGGAAGGTAATCCGGTTTACTTCGAATATGATGCCGTTGGTAATCGTACACGGTCGGTCGACGCACGCGGATTTGCTACTCAATATATCTACGATCAAGAAAACCGTGTTATTCAAATCATCGACCCTAGCAATCACACCACGACTTATCAATACGATGGTGTCGGCAACCGTCTATCTATCATCGATGCACGCGGTGGCTTGACCTCGATGGCATTCGATCCCACCAATCGCATGATTAGTAGCACCGATGCACAAGGGCGTATTACTCAATTCGAATACGATGCACGTAGTAATCTGATTACACAGACAACCGCATTCGGTACAACTGACCAACAAACCACACAATTTGAATATGATGCCGAGAATAATTTGCGTGCAGTCATCGATGCGCACGGCAATAAAACCGTGAATGATTATGACCGTGTCTACAACCAAATCAGCGTAACTGATGCCAATGGGCATCAGACTCAGTATGCCTTCGATGCCGTGAATCGCGTTATCGAAGTGATCGATGCATTAGGCGGTAAAACCACATATCAATACGATGCTAACGGCAATCAAATTTCGATCACCGATGCAAATGGTTATGCAATTATTAGCAGTAATGACGCCTATTATCAGACATTACGCCAATCCATGGGCTATACCGATAGCACCGGTGCGGGTTTGCTAGTTGATCAACTGACTGTCGAACAAAAAGATGCCTTGCTAAATGCCTATACCAGTTCTTTTAACTATGACAATCGAAACCAAGTCATTAAACGTGTAAGTGCGTCGGGTGTTGTCAGTACTTATACCTATGATGCGCACCTAAATCAAACCGATATTGTTGTTGGCGCGGGTACAAGTGCAGCACAACAGACAAGCTTTGTGTTTGATAAAAACAATCGTCTAGTTACAACAACCAACGCATTTGGTAATGCCCTAATAAGTAAGGACACAGCCTATTACCGCATTCTACGGGTTGAGCTCGGCTATGCTGCCTTAACCAGTGACTTGACCGATGCACAAAAAGCGGCGATAGCTGAACAATACAGTACACACCAAACTTACGATGAAAACGGTAACGTGATTCAAGTGACCGATTCATTAGACCGTGTGACGAGTTATGAATACGACGAAAACAACCAAGTGATTCGCATTATTGAACCGATGGGTCACGCACTCGCCACCAGCAATGCAGATTACATTCAAGTCATGCGAGTCAACATGGGATTCGCAGCTGATAGTCAACAGCTTAGTAGCGAACAACAATTACAACTTCAACTTTATTACGCCACCTCGTTTAACTATGACGAAGTTGGAAATCGTTCTCAGATCATTGATGCCCAAGGTAACATTACAACGCAGTACTTTAATAGTAATAATGAGTTAAGCGTATCCGTTGATAGTTTGGGCTTTGCGACCGCCTATTTTTACGATAACAATGGTAATCTGATCAAAGAAGTCCGCTATCAACAAGCCATCGATAACACATTTGACCCCGCACAGCAGCCCGTGCTGATTGAATCAACTGGCGATCAGGTCATTCGCTATGGCTACGATGTAACGAATCGATTAGTCCGATCCATCGATGCCAATGGCTACGTGACCGATCATCTTTATGACAATACACAAAATATTATTGCAACGGTACATCATGCCGACGCGGTGGTTGTTGACAGTGCTGTGTCGATCAATGCACAAGTTGTATCTGCGTCAGCGCACGATCGCACCACATCATTTGTGTATGATAGTAAAGATCAATTGGTCGAAAAACTCGACGCCGAAGGATACCTAACTCACTATCAATACGATGCATTGGGTAATCGTACAACACTAGTACGGTTTGAAGATGCAAGCGATCTTGTAGATCTTACCAAACAACAAGTCATGCGATACCAATACGACGATATGAATCGTATGACGCATGTGACCAATGCCGCAGGCATCACCGCTGAATCGATCTATGATCAATTTGGTAACAAGATACGCGTGACTCACGGCGCCAATACCGAGGCAAGCCGTACCACTTATTTTGCCTACGACGACATGAATCGTCAAATTGAAACCCGCAATGCGGCTGGCATCATTACGCGCTTTGAATATGATAGTGAAAATCAACGACGCCTGGTATATGAGGCGTGGGATCAACCGGAACAACGTATTAGTCAAACCGTATACGATGAAAACGGTCAAGTGCGACAACTGATATTTGCAGATGGCACCAGCAAACACTTTCAATACGATGCCGCGGGTAACCGGACGGTCATTATTGATGCGAACGGCCATGAAACTCGCTATGTTTATGACAGCAAGAATCAACTATCTCAAATCGTTGCCGCTGACGGGTCCGTCACGCGCTATGAATATGATGCCTATGGTAATGCAGTCCAGGTCATCGATGCCTTAGGACAAACCACGACGCAATACTTTAATAAGCTTAACCAGCTGAGCGTACTTGTTAACGCTGACGGTTCCGTCGTTAAGTATGAATATGACGCGTTTGGTAATCGTATTAGCGAAACACGCTTTGCCAACCGTTTAGCCGCTGAAGTCGATCCGAATACGCTACCCACGGTGATCGCGAGTGAAAATGACCAAACACGGTTTTTTGTATTTGATCATACGGGTAATCTAGTTCGGTCAGTTGATTCACTTGGGCATGTGGTTGAGTATCAATACGATGAAATGGGTAACCAAACACAGATACATGCCTATGCAAATTCGGTTAACGTTACCGATTATGCTCAAGCACGTGACCTCGAACTCACACCATCAGCCTTAGATCATCTTCAACAATTTGAATATGATAACGTAGGAAAACTGAGTCTTACCACGGATGCGGAAGGTTATAGCACCCGTTACCAATATGACGTCTTCGGAAACACAACACTTATAGAGTCGGGATTGTATTTACTGGATAGTAACGATCCGAACTACGACTCAAGCAAAATCAATCTCGCCCATCCGACGCAGGTTCAATACAGTTACGATGAACTGAATCGCTTAGTCAGCATGCAAGATAGCCTGAATGTTGTGACCAACTATCAATACGATAAGTTGGGAAATCGAATCGCAATTATTGAAGGCGCAAATACAGATCAATCACGGCAGTGGTCATTCAGCTACGACGAGATGAATCGCATGGTGAGTAAAACCGATCCTGCTGGTATTGTAACCCAATTTGAATATGATTTAGCGGGACAACAAACCGCAATCATCGAAGCTTATGGTTTACCATCACAACGCGTGACTCAATTTAGTTATGATGAATTGGGTCGTCTAATTCAGCAAACCCATGCCGATCAAACCATCACGCAGTTCCAATACAATGGCACCGGTCAGCTGGTACAAAAAACAGATGCTGTGGGTACTGCGGATCAACGACTCACGACGTTCAATTACGATGCAATGAATCGTATGATTGAGGAAACCATCGCCGCCGGCAGCACCGATGCGTTAACGACTATTCATCAATACGACAGTTTCGGAAACCGTGTGCTGACCACCATCGCACCCAACACCGTGGATGCACTAACCACCACACAAGTTTTTGATAATCGTAATCAAATGATTGCGCAAACGAACGGTATCGGCGCGACCACCATCTATAGCTACGACGCCTTCGGCAACTTAATTCAACAATCCATTACCGACCGTAATAGTGGCATTACACAAGCAACACAGATGCAATACGATGGTCGTAACCTGCTGGTATCCACGAGCGATGCAAACAACGTCACCACATTGATGCGTTATGACGCTGCTGGTAATTTAATTGATCAAACAGTGGCAGCAAATACATCCGATGCGGTTGTAACGGCTTTCAGTTATGACCAAGCCAACCGACTTGTGGAAAAAGTCATTGATCCCGATGGTTTGGCCCTAAGCACACAGTTAGCGTATGACGTTTACGGTAATTTGGTTTCAGAAACACGCGGCGGTGTGACGCGTAACACTGAATACGATGTGATGAATCATGCGTTGGTGGTCACTGATGGGGAAGGCTTTAGTACGAGTTTTGCTTATGACGTATTTGGAAATCAAACCAGTATCACTTTAGGTCAATACTTGGTTTCACCGGGTGATGCAAACTATGATGCGAACAAGGCATTGCTTGCCCACGAGACGACCACGCGTTTTGCTTACGATGCCATGAATCGTCAGACGTTCATGGTTGACAGTCTCGGCGTTGTGACAAAGTATGACTATGATGCGCGCGGAAATAAAATCGAAGACACACAAGCGTATGCGTATCTGGCACCAACGGATTCGGTCATCGAAGCGAATATGGTGCGAATCAGTAGCGTGCAAACCGAGGTTCTATTCACTGACGCACGCACGTTCCGTTATGAGTACAACTTACGTGATCAAATCGTTAACACGATTCAACCTAATGGAACTGTCGCTCACACGGATTACAATGACGCTGGCTTACAATGCCAAAAAATATTGGATCACGGTGAAGGTAAACTGAATGTCACCACGCAATATTTTTATGATGCCAGCGGTCAGGTGCAATTTATCGTTGACCCGATGGGTCACGTCACCCATTTTGAATACGATGACTTTGGTAATCTCATTGCTGAAACCAAAGGCTTAGCGCTTGATGGGAATAATCAACCGAGTACAGCGTTAACCACCGATGCCCGAACAACGCGCTATAGCTACGATCTTGCCAATCGCAAAACGGCTGAGATCATTGATCCCAATGGTCTTGCTATCACCACGCAATATGAATATGACCAACGGGGAAACTCCATTGCGATCGTTGACGCCAATGGCAATCGCGGTGAAAGCGCTTATGACAAAGCCGATCGCTTAATCTGGCAACGCAATGGTGAGGGTGATATTAAAACATTCGACTACGACGCACGCAGCAATCGCATCGCCGAACATTTTTTTGCAATTGATGGCAGCAGCTTGCTCCGTGGCGAGTTACCCACGATTGATGCCAAAGACAAAACGGTTCGCTATCAATTCGACAACAACGATCGCTTGATCAGTCGCACGGATGCACGCGGTATAATCAATACCTTGCAATACGATGCAGTCGGCAATCTGGTTCTGAATATAGAAAATGCCAATAATTGGAATGGTGAAGCCGCTCGTGTGCGCAAAAATGAATACAATCACGCAAATGTCGTTGTTACACAGTATGAACACATGGGCTTGGATCAAGCCGGTGAACCGGTGTTTATTGATGGCGTAACCGTCAAAACAGACTACGAATATGACGCTGTTTATAATCTTATCGAAAAGAATGTCTTAAATACTTGGTATAACACACTGGTTGAACCCGCGACACGCGTTGAACAAGTACAGACAACGCAGTTTAAATACGACCTCAATAATCGAATTACAGAACGTGCCATCGACCCCAATGGCTTAAATATTCGAACCGGTTATCGCTATGATGCACTGGGTAACACGGTTGCCGAGATTAGTGCCAATGGATTCGCAGTCAGCGGCCACTTAACGGGAAGTGCCCGTGATTCATTGTTAGCACAATATACCACCTATACATTTTATGATGCTGCCAGCCGCGCAATCTACCAGGTTGAGCCACATGGCTTTGTACAAGAATCACAATATGATGCCGTTGGAAACCAGGTCAAAACAATTCAATATGCTCACGCAATCAACGTATTAAGCATTGCCGATGGCAACCTACCGAATGTAACCCCGAATGCAGAACATGATCGAACCGTGGTCATGAGCTATGACAAAGCGAACCGCATGATCAGTTCACAACTCGATGCGGTAGAAAACTTTGTACTTGATGGTCAAGGCGGATATACCGCTGAGATCATTTCACCAACGGCGACGAATATATACGACAAAGTCGGCAATAAGATTGTTGAGATCGATCCCAATGGCAACAAGACTTATTTTTACTATGATGCAAACGGTCAAATCACTGCTCGACTTGATGCTGAAGGATATTTCGTTCGCATGGAATATGATGCCTTCGGTAACATGACACGCGAAGATATTTTCCTAGAGAAACAAAGCATCACTGAATCAGAAGCGCTAACGCTTAACACTGACACATTTGTACCCGTCGGTGATAGCCGGACAACCGAACATGTTTATGACCTTGGCAATAATGCCATCAAAACCGTGCTTCCGTCTTCTAGCTTATTTGTCGACGGACAGGAAATTACCGCACGTGGTGAAGTTGATCGAACATTCGATGCCTTTGGCAATATCTTAACTGAAACCAATATTCATCTTGCAGAAGAAAACAGTCCATATTACACCGTGCGAGCCTACGATGTAGCGGGTCGATTGACACTCGAAGTGTTACCGAGTGCGGTAGAGTTGCTGCAAACCGATGATGAATATGCAATTGAGCATCGCAAGCAACTTGGCATTGTGAATGCGGATGGTAGCGGGAAACAACTGAGCCAACTAAGTGACGCGGATCATGCACAAATCCAAACAATATTTAGTACGCACTATCAGTACGATGCCGCTGGTAATCTACGAGAAAAAGATCAAGGCGGTCGGTTAACAACGTTTGAATACGATCTAAATAATCGCATGACGCACATGCACATGCCGCATTATACCAAAGTGGATGTGGATGTTAACGGCAACGTTATCACGACCGAAAACTATCGCATTGTTGCTAGCATGAGCTACGATGCTAACGACAATATTGTTTCAGAGACACGAGTAGATGGCACTCGATTACGTCATCAATATGATCGAGCAAATCGCAAGACCGCATCGATTGAAGAAAATGGAACCTACACTGAATACGGTTATAGCTTAAGTGGCGAAGCCTTATTTTCACATACCTATTGGAACACAACCAGTTTCCAATTTCCGCAAAAGCCGCAAGTTAACGCGACACACGATCAACGAACCGAATACGTTCGCGACCGAATTGGTCGCATTGTTGAAGAGCGTCAGTTAGGTGATTTAGCGGATGTCCACGATGATCGTGTTAGCACAACCGCTTTTGATGCAAACGGTAATAAAGTTGAAATGACTGATGCCCGTGGTTACCAAACCACGTTTTTCTACAATGGTCTAAATCAAGTAGTCGGCACCGTTAATCCCAATGGCGGTGTAAGTGCGACGACTTATGACGCAAGAGGTCAGGTGCTAGCCACGCAAACCGGTGGCTGGAACGCACCGACATTTGACAATAATCAGATCAACCATACACTGGCCACGTCAGATGGCGCCCTCATTGAGTGGTCAACGGATCACGCCACCGACAGTGCGGTCTATGTGCGTAAAGCCGGTAGTAGTGATGCCTGGGTTCGCTATGGTGTCGAAGGTCAGTATTCTCGTACTCATAGTATTGCGCTGAAAGGTTTATCGGCAGACACGCAATACGAATATTATGTTCAATCATCTGACGCGTTCGGATATACCATAACCACCGATACGCAAACATTTAGAACCTTAACCGATATTCAAGCGATCGCAGTTCGCGATTTAACCCAGCTTGCCGATGGTAGTTATCAATTAGTCGTGGATTTTGTGCCGCCGGTTGGTGCGCTCAATGTGAGTTTACTCACGGGTCAAACCGGTAGTGATTCGCAGACCCTAATTGCTGCTCAGACACAAAGTGTTCAAGCACAAGGTGATGGTAGCTATACCGCACACGTTAATGTATCAAGCTTAGATGGCATTGGCTTTCAAATCCAATGGACCGATAGCCAGGGGCAAGTATTTAATACCAATGTTGAATCGTTACAGCAACAACAGGTATTGGATATTTTTAATGGCACGGTTAGCACCCAAGCAGGTAGCACATCCGGTGTCTACGATATTAATACAACCTGGAATCTTGACTTAGCTCAAGTCGATACCTATATCCAAAGTTATACGGATGAACTGGGTAATCCGTACACTCAAACACATCACAAAGTATATGTCGCATATTTACCGGCAGGTTCAACCGATGAGCCGAGTTTTCAACGCGCGGACTACAATGAACTTTCTGGAAAATTTGAATTAAACTACCTCGATATTCCGGAAGGCGCTTACGATGTATATTTTCAATATTTCAACAAGGATGGAGACATCGTTGAATATGATTCAGTGCGGTTGCTTTCATTAGCGAATGTTGATGAGTCATATCAACGATTGAAACTAAACTTCCCATATGCTGAAAGTGAATCAACTACCTTACAGTTTAGCTATCGCAGTGTTGGTAGTAGTGAATGGGCAGATCTGGATGTCGCGAATATTAGTGGCGATGTTATCAATCTATCGATGCTTGCCGAAGGTGACTACGAATACCAAGCGGTGCTTTCTGAAAACGGTCAAGTACTTAGAAATGCACAAGGCAGTTTTCGTCTCACTGAGCTAGCAAACATGGGTAGTTTGGTGGATGCAACTGCACCGGATCAAGCAGTATTGCACAGTGTATTGGACAATCAGTTTTCAATTGATAGTTTACTTCCGCTAAACGCTGGTGAAAGTTTATCACTAGCGATTACCGATAGTGATGGACAAACCACACACTATCCATTTGATGCGGCCACCTTTGATCTTGATCAGCTTGCAGTCGGCCATTATCAATTACACATTGTTAAAACACTCACGGAACAAATAGAAACGGTACACACCGATGAGAACGGTGTTGAATACACGGAAGTACAAACCGTGGTTAGTACCCTCAATGATATTAGCGGCAGTATAACAGTGTCCGCACTGCAACTGCATTCGGCAGAAGAATCTCAATTAACCGGTTTACGTTATGCAACGACCTATCAGGTAAATGAGCAATCGACTGTTCCTGTGAACTTTACCACCACGGGCGATGCCAGCAGTACGGATTATGTCTATCACTACTACGACCAAAACGGTAATCGCATTTTCTCTAATGAGAAAGGCGGGGTGTGGACGCGTTATTTCTATGATGAAAGTGGTAACTTAACAAAAGAAGTTCGCTTCAAATATCAAGATCCAAGCACCGGCAACTTTGTTGATCAGGTCGTGAATCTATCGGTTCGACCATCGCTGGAGCAACTGCAACAAAACTACGCGGCGGCTGTTGATGCGGCCTCTCAAGGTTTGGATACGATTCGCGTTACCACTATGGAATACGATGCGACCAATCAAAAACGCGCGGAAGAGACGCATTCTCAAACCCATGGCACAGTACGCGACGAATGGTATTACGATGCCTTCAATAATGTCATTCTCGAAATCGCGCAAAAAGGTGTTGTCGGTGTTGAACAACGCACGGCCCATGTTTTTGATGGCATGAACCAACAAACCATGGTTAATCATGGCGAGTTACAATTCTTCGATACGGCGGGCAATTCATTTTCCGCCGAGGTTACCCTGCACATGACTTATGATGAGCAAGGTAATCAGTCGACCAAAACCGATGCCGGTGGCTATACCACAAAATTTTACCACAATGATTTAGGACGACTGGAAAAAGAATGGGATGCTAAAGGTAGCCTAGAGACCAAATACTTTTATGACAGTCTGGGTCGTATATCGAACAAGCATTACAAAGATTTGGATACGGGTGCATTACGTATTAACCAATATCAATATGATAGTTTCGATCAAGTCACGATGTATGTTGATGCCATGAACGGTGTCACCAAAATGGAATACGACAAGGGTGGAAACCTTGTTTCAAAACTTGATGCAGTGGGCTACAAAAAATGGATTGAAGCAAGCGCTGACGACAAAGATCAGGTATTAGCTGATTACACAGAGCATTTTGAATATGATGCCGATAATCGTGTGATAAAACGCATCGACCGCTTAGATAAGGAATGGCTAACCGCCTACGACGCATACGGCACAAAAGTCTCAGAAACCGATGGTAACGGTCGTGTAACCAGCTATGAGATTGGAGCCTATGGTCAGATTCTAAGTATGACCATTCGTATGGATGAAGCACATGGTAACATGCAAGGTGATCGCCTATATCAAGAATTTAACGAATACGATTGGCTCGGTCAAAAAATCACAATCACCGATACTCGTGGTAAGTATGATCGTTATGTGTATAACGATGCCGATCAAGTCGCCAGTCTAACACGCGTTGCACGAGACTCTTCGAGTGTCGATGCCGATCAGACAGTTGACTATATCTATGACGCGGCGGGCCGTGTCATCGAAGAAACACTTACGCGCGATTCGATCCAATTGCATCATCAACAGAACACCTATAACCGTCACGGCTGGCTAACCGGTGTTAACAGCGATATGAACTACGAGGGTGGCGTCACCACCAGTTATGATCAAGTGGGTGTTGTGTATCGCTATGATCAAAACGGAAATCGAGTTGCCATCCAAAAATACATCAATGGCATGCTTGAACAAGAAAATCGATATGGCTATGACCAAAACGGTCGCTTCATCACAATCGAAAGCGGCGATGGCGCAGGTTATGTCTTCCAATATGATGCATTTGGTAATCGTATTTCTGAAAACAAAAATGGAAATACAATTACCTATCAATATGACCACAATGGCCGTGTAATATCCAGCAGTGCAAACGAACAGTGGCAATATGATGCAAACGGAAACGTTACATATAAACGCAATGCCTCTGGTACTGGCACCTCAAACGCCTATGATCGTCTCAATCGAAACACTTATACGAACTCGTCAGGACAAAAGACTTACACGTATTTTGATGGCGCGGGTAACGCATATAAAACCAGAACTATTGCTGACGATAGCAAATTCTCCGAGGTTACTCGATTTGATGTGCTCTACAAAACGCTGAGCAAAACAATCGAAGATAGTTGGGCAGAAGATACGGATGGGCTTACCGGTAAGACGCATTATGCATACGATCTAAATAGCCAGTTGCATCGAATTTATGGCTCAAGCGGCGGTATGCGCTATTTTGCTTACAATAACGAAGGCAAAATTCTGAATCGTCACAATGACTATAGTGGTAGCAACGAAGTGCTACAAGATATTGGCTACATGTTGACGGCTAATGTCGATCCAGACGGAACGTATAGTTTTGAAACTGAAAGTCTTCGACAACAATTTGGGTTAGAGGTGTTTGGCCGATCAGGATTAGCAGGTGCCTGGGATAAACTCGCTAGCTATTTGTATGTTGATGGTAACCAGGTTGCCGACTCTGAACGAAGTTTGCGTCTAGATAGAAGAACGATCACAGCAGATGAGAACTATCGTGTGTTCAATAACGACTTCGTACGCAGTTATTCCTTCAATGACTGGGACATTGTGTTACACGAAGACGGCAACTTAGACAAAGAAGCGACCGCGCTAAACGTCATCAACATGGTGTATTACGAATATAGTGGATATACGGAGTACCAAAAAGCCATGGCACTAAACTATGTTGTTAGTTTGTTGCCCGACACGATTGTTGAAGGTGACGAGTTCGTTCTCGAAAATCACTTTATGCTGGATTATGGTGATATCGCATATGATGACCAGGGTTCAGTCGATCTAACCGCAACAGCGACAAACATCGCACGCCGAATCTACGGTGGTATCCGAGGGTATTATGATTTAACTGAGAAAGCTCAAGCTTCAATTATTGAGTATGTTAAAAATCAATTACCACAACAGCTTGAAGCGGGCAGTGCGCTAAAACTCGATAATTATATTTTAATTCTTGATGAGTTGAGTTCCTCTGAAGCATCAAAAGCAGACTATACCTATCAGAAGATCAGCGCGTCAGGTAGTCAACCAGGTATCTCAGCACAAACGCACACTGTAAACACCGGCGAAACATTGCAAGCGGTCTCCTCTGCATATTTTGGTTCACCATCGTATTGGTACTTAATTGCAGAAGCCAATAATCTGCAAGGGACCGAAGAACTAAAAGCCGGAACCACATTACTTATTCCAAATGTTGCTGCGAACTCAATCAACAATAAAGAAAGTTACAAGATGTATTCAGAATCAGAAATTATTGGTTCTGAGTCACCATACATTCAAGTAAAACAGAAGAAACTGGAGTGGTGGCAAAAACTAGTCATGGTGTTAGTGGTGATCATTGTTGTCGCCGCTACTATCGCCACGGCTGGCGCAGCCGCTGCAGTGGCAGGTGCTGCTTGGGCAGCAGCAGGCGGCCTTGCTGCAGCAGGTGTACTGGGCACAGTAGCAGCGGTTGGGCTCTTGTTAGTCACGGCAGTCGCTATAGCAGCCGGTGGTTATGCCATTGGTTATGCAACATCAGCCTTAACACAAGGCATCGAGAAAGCAGCTGGATTGCGTGAAGATTATGATCGCGATGCAATGAAAGATATGGGTCAGAGCTTTGCAATCACAGCACTCGCGGGAGCATTGGGTACTTGGGCGACTGCTGCGGAAACCTCTTACCTCGTGAAAGGGATTACTAAGGCGACTATTGAGGTCGGAAGACAATATGCAAAAGGTAGGGATGACAAAGAAGGCTTCAACTTAAGTTATTCTAATATTGTAATGGCGGCCCTACCCGATACATTATCGATGTTCTCCAGTGAGAAACTTGGTTGGGCCAAAACACTGGTCAATGAGCACAAGAGCGCGGTCACTAAAGGGCTAGAGATGATCGAAAAAGCCGTTCGCCCCGGTGATGAGAACAAAGTCAATTTAATCGATTGGATCGAATTAGCCGGTGCGACTGTGGAAGGATTAGATGGGGTTGGTGATATATCGTCACCAGATGTTCATCAGCAACTAAAAGCCATCGCACGCGAGAGCATTTTTATCGCAGCCGGATCAATGGTTGCAGAGCATTACCAAGAAGGTGCAGGGTTTAACTATTTTAGCAACAAGATGGGTTCCGTTATTGGTGAATCAGCGATGGTACAAGGGGCAATTAAAGCGACAGCAGACCGGTTAGGTGTCACAAAAGCTGCGAAATGGCTAGGTGGTAATTTTGTCAGTGGCGTACAAGCATTGGTTGATATGGCTAAAGGACCTGAGCCTGCGATGGCGGGAATGGCAGCTGGATTGGCATCAGCTGTAGTAAAACCAGGAACAGGTATACCTGAATGGAAACTGAAAGGATATAGTGATGGCAAGGTAGCCGGTAATCAAGGAGCACTATTGCCTAACCAGTCTGATACGCCAAAAACAGATTGGGGTGATAGCACAGAAGCAACTCTTTGGATGGCGAGCCTAATTGGTAACCAGCCTGAAGAAGGTACGTTTGGAGAGGGACATATTTATGAAGGTGTGCAATATCAGGAAATTGATAGTGACCAACCAGTAGGTGAAAACGTAACTGAACAAGCAAAAGCAGTAGCAGCCGGCCCTGCGCCAATCGAATCAAAGAATGGTGGTTATGAAATTAAAAAAGGAGACACACTTTCTAAAATTGCAAAAGCGCATGGCGTATCAGTTCAGGAATTGGTTACATTAAATGGTATTGAAGATGCGAACAAGATATATGTGGGTAAGACTTTGCAGGTTCCTAGCGTATCGAAAGAATCTAAAGCATATCCATCCGAAGAACCTAATATAGCGAAAGGTACAGGAAAGGTTGTTCAGGCACCGACACATAGCGTGAAAGGCAATGCTAAAATAATTGTTTCTAAAATTGTTCAACAAAAAGCAATGACATTCAAAGCAGACTTAGAATTCGCAGAAAAAAGATCTGGAACTGGCATGAAAACCATCGCAACTCTGGTTACAGCCGAAACAAGTAACTGGGATACACATGCAAGACCATATAATAGTAGGGGCGAAAAATTGTCTGAAGCCCTAGGTTTAGGGCAATTTTTGCCAGGAACCTGGAAAAATATTGCCGAAAAGCAAGGGACATATTTAAATGAAAAAGCGAAAGAACTTGGTCTTGTAAATGAAAAAAACCAAATCGTTGAAGGTAAAGAAGATACACTACTTCGGTTACGTACTGTACCGAGAATAGCTCTTACGTCAATTGGTGAACATTCGGCATCGAATTTGGAAAAAATGATTGACAGAGATTTGATTTCAAAATCAGCTTCTGAAAAGGATAAAAGCAAAATGATTTATCTTGCACACCATGAGGGGCTTGAGGGGGCCACAGTTTTCTTAACAGGAAAGTCTCCGTATCCTAGTGTAAAACTTGATCAAACTCGGGCAACGAAATTGCTAGAGGGCAATGTTGGTAAAAGAAAGGCTTCTATTCTTTTGAACAAATCTGAAAATAACGCCCCAGAAGCTTATAGAATGTGGCTTAATAGTTATATAGATAAGAAAATTGATCCTTCAATTTTTAATTTTCTCGAGAAAGGAAACAAATAGTGAAAAGCATCGTGCTGATAATTATTTTGTCCATTTTAAGTAATTTCTCCAGCGCAGAGGTGTTCGACAAGCATTATAGAAAAAGCAAAATATATACTCCATTTGGTAAAATGGAAATTATCTCAAAAGATCAAGCAAGAGGATCAAAGTCTTATCATGTTTATTTAAATAGTAAAGAAATTTCCCCCGGACATAAATATTTGTCTTCTGAGTTTGTCGCTTATGTAGAGCAGAGAAAGATTGTCGTTATGGCTCAATATACTGGGGGCAACAAATGTGCAGCGGATTACATCCTTTTTGATATTAGTGATCCTACTAACGTTTACAGGTCAGACTTATTTGGGACTTGTAGTGTTTTGCTCGACACAAAGATTATTGCTGGAAAGATAAGAATGACATTTTCAAAACTGTCCATTGATGGGGAAAAACCCATTTATGAGTATTCAAACCGATCTTTAATTTTCGCAAATGAGGAGAAAGGAATTGAGGAAAATAATACTAGCGAGCAGTTGTTCCATCGTGAAGATAGTCTTCTAACAATTGCTGGTGATCTCAAAATAGTAACTAGGGAATTACCAAACAAAACTAGAAAGGTTGTTTTACTATTAGATGGCAAGCTAATATTTAGTTCAAATCAATATCGCTATGCAGACATTCATTCCTATCACCCAGATAGTCAAATAGCACAAACTGTTGTTTTGCGATTGATAGCAAAGATAGATGGTTGTGATAGCAAACTGCTTCTTATTGAATTTGATAACAATGATGCAAAATATATATCCCCAGAATTTGGGAACTGCAATCCAGTCGTCTTTTCATCCTATAATGATAACAAAGTACAGCTTAGATTTTTTGTATGGGGATCTTCACCAGGTGAATTATGGTCTTATAGCAAAGAACAACTTACAAAAATCGAATAGTCAATTTAAGAAAATTAACCAAACAACAAGAAAAAACGCGAAGAAAAACGGGGTCTACTATTTTAAAAACGAAAACAGCAGGACACCCATCCAGCTCAAATCAAACACTTGACTGCAAAGCTGTACATATAAACAGCACCTGGCTATATACACAGTTAGTGACTTCCAAGGACGGAGCGCCATGACCCAGCCGCGGTCACAACAAATTGATCTGAGCGTCACGCCGTATTACCACTGCATCTGTCGCTGTGTCCGGCGGGCCTTTTTGTGCGGTCGGGATCATTTCTCCGGAAAGGACTTCGAGCATCGCAAGGCTTGGGTGACTGAGCGTTTACAGCTTTTAGTAAAAGTGTTTGCGATTGATCTATGCGCCTATGCAGTCATGTCGAACCACTATCACTTAGTTATACGCGTAGACACAGCGAAAGCAGAGGATTGGACGGATCAACAGGTGGTTCACCGCTGGCAACAACTTTTTAACTTGCCGCCATTGGTGCAGTCTTATTCAAAAGATCAAACAACCACAGAAGCGGAGGCCATCGCCGCACAAACCATTATCAAAACCTGGCGTCAACGTTTACAGGACATCTCCTGGTTCATGCGCAATCTCAACGAACATCTCGCCCGCAAAGCCAACCAGGAAGACCAATGTAAAGGCCGATTCTGGGAAGGACGTTACAAAAGCCAAGCCTTATTGGATGAAAAAGCGGTTCTCACTTGCATGGCCTATGTTGACCTCAACCCCATCCGCGCAGGTATCAACCCAACACCGGAAACCTCCGAATACACCAGCGTTCAACAACGCATCCAACAACGACAACAAAACAGCTCCACCATTGCTGATCGACCTAAACTCATGCCCTTGGTTAAACAAAGCCAAGACCCGCATAAAAACAGCATCGGCTACACCACACGGGATTACCTCGAACTCCTCGACTGGAGTGGCCGCGCCATCCTGCCGCATAAACGCGGCGCGATCCCCGAACACCTTCCACCCATCTTAACCCGCCTCAACATCAATCCCAAAAGCTATCTCCATCACATGCAAGGCCGCCAGAAACTTTCCACACCGCGCATGCTTGGTCATACACTCGTTTGCAGAACGCACTTCAACGCCTACCGCAGCGATTTATACGCGGTGTAAGTCAGTCGAAAATGTTATTTTCAGCATAGGCTGCCGGATCTTAATTAACATTCACCGCTTAGAAAACACGGTAAACCGAGCAACAGTTCTGCTGGGTCGATAAATCGTGGATAACCACTTGATGGTTGTTGCTCACACGACCAGGAATGAAAGTCGACTGGCAAGGTAACTTAGGCGATGAATGGGGGTGAGGTGTTTGTGTGCTTAAGAGTGATTTTTGTGGAAATACTGAAAGGGAATACTGAAAGGGTGTCCCGGTGTACGCTGCCGGTGTACGCTCTTGGTAGATTGCGATCGTGTCATTTTTGTCACTCTTGTTGCCATATCGCAACTTTGCAACAATGTGTGGCGGGATTAAGTGTACTTTACGATTTTACTCTGAAAATATTCGTCCCCAGTGATGTGCAGAGCTACAGGCTTCCATAAAAATAGTCGCTTCAGGATGTTGGCAAACCAGCTGTTGCATTTATTTGGCATTCATTGCCTTATTAATCAACCCCTTACCCAATTTATTAAATACCGCAACTTGAAAAACTTCTTTAGCAAGGTCGATTGTAATAGTGGTAGAATTTTCCATAGTATGGCTCCTATGGTTTGATTCGCCTTTCACTTTAACGAATAATTTTCGTTAAGTGGGGGAGTCCATACCATTGAGACAGCGGGTCTCGCTGATGAAACTGTTATAAGCACAAGAATGAATGATCGAGAACTGTACATAAACAAACTAGCTCAGGGATTCGCGTCCATTGAAGACGGAATGAAATGGTTTGAGGCGTCAGATGATGTTCAAAAACAAGATATCATGCGCTCTCTAGATATGTGTATTTTTCAGTCCCACCCGACGACTGAAGATATTGTGCAAGGTATAAAGTTTTCAAAATTGAAAGAAACATATTCTCCCTGCGTTCTGGTTAAGGAGAAGCCGCTTAATGAAGCAAGACAAAAAGTGTTGGGTATGAGGGGGTTGGATCAGGAGCGAGCTTTTAAGCTTTTTGTCGCTATTTTCAGCAATGCTGATAAAAGAAGAAGAGATTCGGAGTGTAACGGAGGTTGTAGTCATGAGTGGCACAATAATGAAGGCTTATAAAAATGAATAGCGAGACAGCGGGTTTCGCTGATGAAACTGTTATGTGCACAAATTAAAATGATAGAACAATTGTTTGAATCAAAGGAACTTGATGTTTTGCATCAAAAGTTAAATGCACCGGCAAATATTCCGCCGCGAGGGTTTATGCGAAATGTGGTTATTTATGAGCTTGTTTGTTACGTGAATAATATTATCGGTTGTTATGTTTCAAGAAATGTTGAACCTATTCCAATTTTTATTGAACGTTCGCACATCTTTGTTGAAAAAAATTCGAAAGATTGTACGGACTATAAAGAGTATATTGACTTGGTTCTAAACTATTTAGAGCTATTAGAAGCTCATTTAAAACAATATGGTGTTAAACTAATTAGGTAGATGATTGTTGTGTCGAACACAATAAAACACATAAAAATGAATAGCGAGACAGCGGGTCTCGCTGATGAAACTGTTAGGAATATATTGAAATGAAATTAATTATTACTACTTTAATGTTGCTATCTATTCTATTTTCAAGCTCCTACGCTAGTGATATAAAAGATATGAGCACTAGTAATAATGTCACTTTGGAGGAATTTGGACTATCTGTTTTCTATGGAGGCATTTTTTATTATCTAGGAAGAGGAAGCGCTAAAATAGCTGCAGGTGTACAAAGTACTATGTTGGTATTAAGCTTGTTCCCCTCGAGCAAAAATGACCCAGATTTAGCTGTTTTTCAGTATAGCCTTCTAGGTATCGCATCATTGAATTATTTATATTTTTCAAAGTATGACAATAAAGATTCTACCAATCGAAAATCAGCGAATTTCAATGCACTGAGTATGACATTATGGGCATTAGGGGCTTCATATTTTGAAAAAAGAACAGAGCAAAAAGAAGGAAAGAAAGGCTTTAAACCATTGGTTAAGCTTAGCGACAATAAAATGTCAATAGAATTAGGAGCTGTAAAATATTTCTAACAATTCAATTAACAACGGTCAATTTTCCAATTGGCCTGTGGCAATGGGGTCAGGCCCAATGCCAGAAAGTTAAGCATTAACCCATTGAATAGGTTATAATAATACCACTATGAACAACCAATTTTCACCAAAAAAGAGAAGCCCTATGTCACTCATCAAGCTCATTTGAATCTACTTATGCCCATATAAACAA
>JAOUJM010000204.1 GCA_029883265.1 Gammaproteobacteria bacterium | reverse complement strand
ATCCTCGAATTGTTGATATCCTTCAATAATATGACGCATTTGCAGCGACATTTCTTCGTGATCACCGGATAACAGCATCCATAAATCCTGAATGGCTGGGCCCATGCGACAATCATCTAAATCAACAAAATGTGGCCCAGATTCCTCACGCCATAAAATATTGCCAGGATGACAATCG
Source organism: Gammaproteobacteria bacterium (assembly GCA_029883265.1). Classification (GTDB taxonomy): domain Bacteria; phylum Pseudomonadota; class Gammaproteobacteria; order S012-40; family S012-40; genus JAOUJM01. Next base: position 8,079 of record JAOUJM010000204.1, on the reverse strand, counting down.
CCATGCAGGCGTATATTGCGTAAATCATAGGTATTGGCAAAAGCGTTTTGAATTTTATCGAGCAGCTCCTGGCTCACGGAAGAGTAAGCAGGTTTCATATAGTCAGGAAGAAAACCACTATTTAATATGAATTCAACGGATTCTACGCCAAAACTTTGAACATCAAGTTTTGGACGATGCTCAAAGCGCTGTATACGACCAATGCTGTGTATTCGAGCCAAAAACCGACCCATCCATTCAAGTGATTGTTTATGCTCCAAATCTGGCCAGCGCCCCCCCTGGCGCGGGAACACGGCAAAACGATAGCCTTGAAAATAATGTAAGGTTTTGTCGCGAATGAGCATGGGTGCTACCACAGGAATTTCCGCATCCGCGAGCTGTTGGGTAAAAGAATGTTCTTCGAGTATCGCTTCATCAGACCAGCGATTGGGACGGTAGAACTTGGCAATCAATGGAGCCGCATCCTCCTGTCCAATTTGGTAAACCCGGTTTTCATAGCTATTGAGCGCCAATAATTGGCCATTACAGGCCAAGCCGAGGTCGTCCACCGCATCTAGGATACGGTCAGGGTTAAGATCATCATAGGCCTGTTTTGGGTTATTCATGGCTTATTATTGCGCAATTAATTCGATAAATCTGTAACTTATTGATCAAACAGTCTAGAATATCCGGCCCTTTGATCCCTAGAGATTGCGCCGAAAGGCGGCTAACAGTATAATTTCTGGCCATTTTGCCTGCGAAAAATGGCGGGTCAATTTATCGGCTTATTAAATAAGAAGTGTAAAGAATATGTCCAACGGTTACTTAGATAGAAATAACAGCGGCCTCTACCGACCAGAATTCGAAAAAGACAATTGTGGCTTTGGCTTAATAGCGCAAATGGATGGTAAACCCAGTCATTGGTTGATTGACACCTCAATTCAGGCCTTGAATAACTTAACCCACCGTGGCGCGATTGCAGCGGATGGCAAGACTGGCGATGGCTGCGGTATTTTATTAGGTAAACCTGAGGCGTTTTTTCGAAGTATTGCTGAAGAACAAGGTTTTAAACTCGCTGATGATTTTGCTGTGGGCATGGTATTCCTTAACCAAACCCAAGCGAAAACAGACGCGGCCAAAAATTGCATTAATGAAAAACTCGAATCACGTGGCTTGGAAGTAGCTGGCTGGCGTGTAGTACCCACAGATAGCAGCGCTTGTGGTGCCGAAGCTTTGAAATCTCAGCCGTATATCGAACAAGTATTTGTGAATTGCCCAAGTGCTATGGATCGTGCTGAATTTAATCGTCAGCTTTATGTGGCGCGCCGTCAAAGCGAAAAAATTATTGAAGCACAAGATGAGGTATTTTATATCGCCAGTTTGAGTGCCAGCCTGATTTCTTATAAAGGCTTGGTCATGCCAAACAATTTGCCCGTGTTTTATCAAGATCTGCAGGACAAACGCTTGGAGAGCCACGTCTGTGTTTTCCATCAACGTTTTTCCACAAACACCTGGCCACAATGGCGCTTAGCGCAACCCTTTCGTTACCTAGCACATAACGGTGAAATCAATACAATTAAAGGTAATCGCAACTGGTCGGTTGCTCGCGGTTATAAATTTGATACGCCCCTAGTGCCGATGGAAGAAGTGCGACCATTAGTGTCTATGACAGGTTCCGACTCCAATAGTCTTGATAATATGTTGGAAGCCTTGCTTGCCGGTGGTATGGATATGTTTCGCGCCACGCGTTATTTAGTCCCGCCAGCATGGCAAAATGTTGAAACCATGGACGCTAACCTACGTGCATTTTATGAATATGCGTCTATGCATATGGAACCTTGGGACGGCCCGGCCGGCTTGGTGATGACCGACGGTCGTTTTGCTGCCTGTTCGTTAGATCGAAATGGGTTGCGACCTGCTCGCTACGTGATTACTAAGGATCGTCACATTACGATCGCGTCTGAAATTGGTGTTTATGATTATTCAGCGAAAGATGTTGTTGCTAAAGGCCGCTTAAAACCCGGTCAAATGGTTGCGGTTGATACGCAAACCGGTGAATTAATGTCGCCGCAACAAATTGATGATCAACTTGCATCAAGACAACCTTATGTGCAGTGGATGCAGGAATATTCCAAGCGACTGGAATCACGTTTATACGGTGATGGTGCTTCAAGTGCATGCATGGAGTCGAATGAATTAAAAGTTCATGAAAAAATGTTCCAGGTCACTTTTGAAGAACGTGACCAGGTTTTACGTGTGCTTGCTGAAAGTGGTGCCGAAGCTATTGGTTCAATGGGTGATGATACACCTTTGCCCGTGTTATCCATGCGTGTGCGTTCGTTATATGATTATTTCCGTCAGCAGTTTGCTCAAGTGACCAATCCACCCATTGACCCATTGCGTGAACAAATTGTTATGTCGTTGGAAACTTGTCTGGGTCGGGAGCGTAACCTTTTTGATGAAACACCGGAACATGCGCGTCGTTTATTAGTGGATTCGCCGGTATTATCCCAAGGTAAATTTGATCAGTTGATTGCAATTGATGACGAAGAGTATGCGCATGTTTATGTGGATTTGAACTATGATCCGCAACAAGAAAATCTGCAGCAAGCGATTATTCGTTTAGCTGATGAATGCGTTAAGCAAGTGCGTAATGGCAAAGTCATCATTATCTTATCGGATCGTCAGATTGCGAAGGGTAAATTACCCGTGCATGCATTATTAGCCACAGGTGCGGTGCATCATCGCCTGATTAAAGATGGCTTGCGTTGCGATGCCAATATTGTGGTAGAGACAGGCACCGCACGTGATCCACATCAATTCGCTGTCTTGCTCGGTTACGGCGCGACTGCAATTTATCCTTATTTGGCTTACGAATGTTTGAATGATTTAACGCGTACTGGTGAAATCGAGGACGGCGTAGAGCCACGTTTGGCGCAACGATTTCGTCGCGGTATAAACAAAGGTTTATACAAGATTATTTCCAAAATGGGTATCTCAACCATCGCAAGTTACCGTGGTGCACAATTATTTGAAGCCGTCGGTTTAGCGCAAGCTGTGGTTGATTTATGTTTCAATGGAACACCGACACGCATACAAGGCACTAGCTTTGCTGAACTTGAAAGCGATCAAGCGGCCCTGGCAAAAGTTGCATGGATTGAGCGCAAACCGATTGAACAAGGTGGTTTGTTAAAATACGTACACGACGGTGAATATCATCAATATAATCCGGATGTGGTTCGCACCTTACAAGTCGCAGTCAAAAGTGGTCAATATGAGGATTACCAGGTTTACGCTAAAATTGTTAACGAGCGTCCAATTTCCTCTCTGCGCGATTTGCTTCGTGTAAAACCAAACCCTATCGATATAAACCAAGTTGAATCGGAAGAATCAATTCTCAAACGTTTCGATAGTGCAGGCATGTCCTTGGGCGCACTTTCACCAGAAGCGCATGAGTCATTAGCGATCGCTATGAATCGACTAGGTGGCCGCTCCAATTCCGGTGAAGGTGGCGAAGCGCCCGAACGTTATGGTTCTGAAAAAGTCTCCAAAATAAAACAAGTGGCGTCAGGTCGTTTTGGTGTGACACCGCATTATTTGGTTAATGCCGAAGTTATTCAAATCAAAATTGCTCAAGGCGCAAAACCCGGTGAAGGTGGTCAGTTGCCTGGCGGTAAGGTGGATTCATTAATCGCAAGTCTGCGTTTCGCGAGACCGGGTGTGTCTTTAATTTCACCGCCACCACATCATGATATCTATTCCATTGAAGATTTGGCGCAACTTATTTTTGACTTGAAGCAAGTGAATCCACAGGCTTTGGTTTCAGTGAAATTGGTTGCAGAAGCTGGTGTTGGTACGATTGCAACCGGTGTGGCAAAAGCTTATGCGGATTTAATCACCATTTCCGGTTACGACGGTGGTACGGGTGCGAGTCCAATCACTTCAGTGAAATATGCGGGTATTCCTTGGGAGCTCGGATTAACCGAAACTCATCAGGCTTTACGTGCGAATGATTTACGCGACAAAGTGCGCTTGCAAACCGATGGTGGTTTAAAAACCGGTTTGGATGTTGTTAAAGCCGCTATTCTTGGTGCCGAGAGTTTTGGTTTTGGTACCGGGCCTATGGTGGCCTTAGGCTGTAAATATTTACGTATCTGCCATTTGAATAATTGCGCTACGGGTGTTGCTACGCAAAATAAAATCTTGCGCATGGATCATTTTATTGGTTTACCGGAAATGGTGATGAATTATTTCAAATTTATCGCACGGGAAACGCGTGAATGGTTGGCGGTATTGGGTGTCACTCAATTAACGGATTTAATTGGGCGTACAGACTTACTCGAAGTGATCGAAGGGCGGACGCCAAAACAACAGGCCTTGGATTTATCGCCATTATTATCTGACCACGGCGTTGCCAAAGATAAACCCCATTTTTGTGTTGAGCCGAAAAATGCACCCTTTGACAAGGGAGAATTGGCCGAGCAAATGGTGGTGGACGTTATGGCGGCCATCGAAGCACAAAGTGGGGGCGTATTTAGCTATGCCGTACGCAATATTCATCGCTCCATTGGTGCTCGTGTCTCAGGTGAAATTGCCAAACGCTACGGCAACCAAGGTATGGCGGCAAATCCAATTGAATTGGATTTAAAAGGTAGTGCAGGTCAAAGTTTAGGTGTATGGAATGCCGGTGGTTTGCACATTCGTTTAGAGGGTGATGCCAATGACTATGTAGGCAAAGGCATGACCGGTGGCCAAGTCACTATATTTCCACCCACGGAAAGTTCTTTTAAATCCAATGAGACCACGATTATTGGTAATACCTGTTTATACGGCGCTACAGGCGGCAAATTATTTGCGGCTGGGCTTGCCGGTGAGCGTTTTGCGGTAAGAAATTCTGGTGCACATGCGGTGGTAGAAGGCATTGGTGACCATGGTTGTGAATACATGACCGGTGGCGTTATCACTGTTTTAGGTGATACAGGCTTGAATTTCGGTGCTGGTATGACCGGCGGTTTTGCTTATGTATTGGATCGAGACAATACTTTTGTCGATAAGTACAACCATGAATTGATTGATATCAATCGCATTAACACGGAAATCACGGAAGCGCATCGTCATCATTTGCGCAGCATTATTGAAGAATATGTACGTGAAACCGGTAGTGAGTATGCGCAATCAATTTTAGAAAATTTTAATCACATGATTGGCAAATTCTGGTTGGTCAAACCAAAAGCGGCAGAGCTTGAGAGTTTGCTCGACACATTACAAAGTGCAGCATAGGTTCGAATAGGTAAAATAATGGGTAATCATTTTCAATTTTTACAAGTCCATCGTCAGGACCCAGAAAAAAAACAAGCGGAAGTACGCCTTAAAGACTTTCGTGAAATTTATGGCCACTTCGAGCAAAATGCGGCAAAAGAACAAGCGGATCGTTGTTTGGAGTGTGGGAATCCTTATTGTGAATGGAAATGTCCGGTTCACAACTATATTCCTAATTGGCTGAAACTAGTGGCTGAAGGCAATATCATACAAGCGGCGGAAATGTCTCATCGCACTAATTCCCTGCCAGAAATTTGTGGTCGTGTATGTCCGCAAGATCGTTTGTGCGAAGGTGCTTGTACCCTAAACGAAGGCGGTTTCGGGGCAGTTACGATTGGTGCTGTAGAGCGTTATATTAGCGACAAAGCCTTCGAGCTTGGTTGGCGTCCGGATATGACGAATGTCGTTTTCACCGATAAAAAAGTTGCCATTATTGGCGCTGGGCCCGCAGGTTTGGCCTGTGCTGATGTTTTAGTACGTAATGGCGTGACGCCTGTGGTCTACGATCGAAATGAAGAAATCGGTGGCTTGTTAACGTTTGGTATTCCTGGTTTTAAATTAGAAAAAGAAATTGTGCAGCATCGTCGAAAAATTCTTGCCGAAATGGGCGTTGAATTTATTCTAAATACCGACGTTGGAAGCGATATTCCATTTCAAAAAATTATTGATGATTACGATGCTGTTTTTCTTGGTATGGGAACTTATAACGCTATGAAAGGCGGTTTCCCTGGTGAAGATCTTTCCGGTGTTTATGAAGCCTTGCCTTATTTAATTTCAAATACAAGAAAAGTCATGAATCTGTTGAAAGATGCTAATGACTATATCGATATGCAAGGCAAAAAAGTTGTGGTGTTAGGTGGCGGTGATACGGCCATGGATTGTAATCGTACTGCTTCACGACAAGGTGCTGCAAGTGTTATATGTGCGTACCGCCGTGACGAAGCGAATATGCCAGGTTCTGTGAAAGAAGTAACAAACGCAAAAGAAGAAGGTGTGCAATTTTTATGGAATCGCCAACCTGTTGAAATTGTCGGTACGGATAAAGTCGAAGGTGTGAAAGTAATTACTACACAACTTGGCGAAGCCGATGCACATGGGCGTCGCCGGCCTGAGCCAGTCGTCGGTTCCGAAGAAGTGATTCCTGCCGACCATGTCATTGTCGCATTTGGTTTCCAGCCATCACCCAGTGATTGGTTTGGGGATTTTAATATTAAAACCGATGAGCTCGGTCGAGTGCTTGCACCGGAAAAAGGTGAGTACACTCATCAAACCACTAATCCGAAAATATTTGCTGGTGGTGATATGGTTCGTGGTTCCGATCTGGTCGTGACAGCCGTTTTTGAAGGGCGCAATGCAGCCGAAGGTATTTTGGATTATTTAGGCGTTTAACAACTAGAGATAATTATGACTGAATTAAAAAATGATCGTTTTCTTCGCGCACTACTGCGCCAACCTGTGGACTTAACGCCTGTATGGATGATGCGTCAAGCTGGACGTTATTTACCTGAATATCGAGCCACTCGCGCCAAAGCCGGTAGTTTTTTGGATCTGTGCAAAAATCCAGAACTTGCATGTGAAGTGACGATACAACCGCTGGATCGTTTTCCATTGGATGCCGCAATTCTTTTTTCCGATATTCTCACTGTGCCCGATGCTATGGGTTTAGGTTTGTATTTTGCCGAAGGTGAAGGTCCACGCTTCGAAAATCCAGTGCAAGATGAAGCGGCTGTTAAAAAATTATTCGTGCCTGATGCCGAAGGCGAATTAGGCTATGTCATGGATGCAGTGCGCACGATTCGTCGTGAACTGGATGGCCGTGTTCCTTTAATTGGTTTTAGTGGTAGTCCGTGGACGTTGGCCACTTATATGGTTGAAGGCAGTTCAACTAAAGAATACGCAAAAATCAAAGGCATGATGTATGACCGTCCTGACTTGATGCATCATGTGTTGGAAACGACCGCCAAATCGGTTATTAGTTATTGTAATGCGCAAATTGAAGCCGGTGCTCAAGCAATGATGATTTTTGATACATGGGGTGGAATTTTAACACCACGTGATTATAAAGAATTTTCATTGCGTTATATGGCGCAAATTGTTGATGGCTTGAAACGTGAGCATGACGGACAAAAAATTCCAGTGATTCTATTTACAAAAGGTGGCGGTGCCTGGTTGGAAGACATGGCGGCGACTGGTTGTGACGGCTTAGGTATTGACTGGACGCTTAATATCGGCGATGCCCGTCAGAGAGTCGGTGATAAAGTGGCCCTACAAGGCAATATGGATCCAAGCATACTTTATGCATCACCCGAACGCATACGCCAAGAAGTGGCGACCATACTAGAAAGTTATGGTAAGGGAAGTGGTCATGTATTTAATCTTGGTCATGGTATTCACCAATTTGTCGATCCCGAACGGGCCAAGGTGTTTGTTGAAGCTGTGCATGAACTCAGCGCGGCTTACCATCAATAATCACAAAAAACGCACTTTTTAAAAGTGCGTTTTCATTTGCGAGAGACGAGTCAATATTCTATAGGTTCTACTCAAAATGAACTTTGCAAAAAGAAAGAACAAATCAACTCGTCGAATCATTGTCTTTTGCGGCTTTATGATTTTCAGTTTTAACACGGGTTTCGCCGCAGACAAACATTTACATTTAGGTGTCTATCCACATTTATCTGCTGAACACGTCGACAAAATATTTTCACCTATGGTTAAACTAATGGCAGATGCAATAGGCGTAGAAATTCGATTTGACCCTTACCTAGATTTAAAACACTTTCC
>JAOUJM010000203.1 GCA_029883265.1 Gammaproteobacteria bacterium | reverse complement strand
GGTGGCCTATCGCCCCGACGACGAAAAAGAATTGCTGGCATTTTGCCAAGCGGAAATTTTAAAATATATACAACCTGATCAGTATTTCCCTTGTCAGTATTAGGACGAAATAGCCTATGTCAAAAACCATTCTAATCACTGGTGCAAGTTCAGGCATGGGTAAAGCGATTGCCTCGCAACGTTTAGTGCAAGGTGATCGGGTTATTGGCATGGCACGATGGCAAGAGAATGCGCCCATTGCGCATGATAATTTTTTTGTTGAGCGCGTGGATTTTGCCAAAATCAGCAATTTGCCTACAGTGATTGAAAAATTAAACCAACGCTACCCAGATTTATCTGGTTTGATTTGTTGTGCGGGTTATGGGCATTTTGCTTCACTAGAGGAATTCTCCTATACGCAAATTCAAAAACAGTTTGATGTTAATTTTTTAGCCCATGTATATTTAGTTCGTGGACTATTGTCACGCTTAAAAAAGAACGCGCCCTCAGATATCATTTTTATGGGTTCTGAGGCAGCATTGCAAGGCGCGCGCAAAGGCACGATTTATTGTGCTAGCAAATTTGCTTTGCGTGGTTTTGCTCAGTCTTTACGTGAAGAATCTGCGAAAGCAAAATTACGCGTAACCATGATTAATCCTGGTATGGTGGATACAGAATTTTATAAAGAATTGAATTTCGCCCCAGGTAAAGCCATAGAAAATGCGATTGCCATAGATGATATTGTTGCAGCTGTGGATTTGGTTTTGGCGAGCCAAGTCAGTACTGTGTTTGAAGAAATAAATTTACGACCGTTGAACAAAGTGATTCACTTCAAAAAAGACGAGTAGTGTGCTGCTTGAATTTGTATTTTGAACTGTCTATTGTTGATAACGGTTGTTAGTATAGATCGAATGTTGGATTTATGTGGTTTATCACATTCATGTTTTGTTGCTAAGGAGGGGTTATGTTTTTAAATGAGTCAGGTAAGGTGGTCGAATTTTTTCTCGTTCTATTATGTTTAATCCTTACCGCGTGCGCGACTACGCCGAAAGAAAAGCATATGTCGCAAAGTCAAATCGATGTGGTCGAAATGGTGGCGATGGAGCCGAGCTCGCCCACTGAAATGGTTGAGCCAATTCGGCTTTCTGAAAGCGGCTCAGCAACGGTTCAGCCAGCGCTGAGTGGTATTGCCCTGGTTGCGGACAAGATGTTGAAAAACCCATTAACCTTGTATTGGAAAGAAAGAAACTCTTATTCATATTCTGTCGGAACCGTTTTAGAGGCAGAATATTTTGAAAATGAAAAACTCTTGGTAAAGGCAATCGTTGATGATAACACCAGGGTGGAATGCTTTTATAATATGCAAGGCCAATTGACAAATGCTAATGAAAAGCGGAACCAGCTCTGCAAACATGTAATGGCAACATTGCAGGCGCAAATCGAATAATCTAAAATGGCAAAACGCGTCATAGGCCCGTTTTGCCAACGGATTCTACTGTCTCGCTCGCATGGATTGATTTATAATGTCTTGCTTGTTTTAACCATTAAGTGAAGTCGAGATGAGCAAAACCACGCCGATAATAGATAAAGCTTTAGTCACCAATCTAGTCGCACTATTAATATTAACCGCAGGATTTTTTTCACCCTACTTGCAACAACAATTGTTTTCAATTGGTATATTTGCGTTGTCGGGCGCCATAACCAACTGGCTAGCGGTTTATATGCTATTTGAAAAAATCCCGTTGCTATATGGTTCGGGCGTCATTCCAAATCGTTTTGAAGCGTTCCGTGATGCCATCAAAAACTTAGTTATGGCGCAATTTTTTAACTCACAACAAATTTCGCAAGTGCTAAAAGAGGAAGAGGATCAATTATTAAATTGGTTTAAGGTCGATCGTCTTGTCGACGCCGTGGATTATGATTTTTTATTCCAAAAATTGGTTGATGCAATTATGGAGTCTTCTTTTGGCAGTATGTTAAGCATGCTGGGTGGAGCGTCTGCGCTTGAGAAATTGAAAGAACCATTCAAGCAGAAATTGGCTTATGCTTTGGCAGAAATTGTTCAACGTGATTCATTTAAAGAGGCCTTGCTAAATAATATAGATAATCAGCAGTTAGCTGATGACTTGCTACTGCGTATTGAAAAAATTATTGATACACGTTTAGCAGAACTAACACCACAAATCGTCAAAAGCATGGTGCAGCAACTAATCAAGGAGCATTTAGGTTGGTTAGTGGTCTGGGGTGGGGTGTTCGGTGGTCTAATTGGGCTAGTTGCGAGTTTTATTAAATACTAATGTAGATTTAAAAAAAAGGCCCGCTAACCGGGCCTTAATTTTATGCCGCATTGCTTAGAACAAAAGTTGCAAGCCCTGCGTAGAGTGATAAAAACACAACGAATAAAATGGCTACTCGTTTCGTTTCTCCTTTATGATTTTTCATGTCATCTCCATTACATTGAAACAATTGTATGCCCTCATTATAAAACCTCATAACAAAGCATCAAGCATTTTTTACAGTTTCTTAACCGCGAGGCACATCTTCAAGCAAATGACCATTGTTCAAGTCATACGCGGGATAAGGAATTTTTAAACGCTGGCAGTGACGTGCTATTTTTGGCCAAGTCCACTCAAAAAGCAGGTGTTTATAGGTCTGCGAATCAATACGGCAGCTTGAATATTGTCCGCTGTTTTGTCGTTGGCGTTGTGCTTCATACAAGATTAAAGCGGCAGCGACTGAAACATTGAGTGATTGGGCCATGCCGACCGTAGGAATAGATACCAGGCAATCAGCGTTTTCAACCGCCCAAGTGCTCATTCCGCGCAATTCTGAGCCAAAAACGAGGCATGTGGCACCGGTATAATCTAATTGGCGAAAATCGATTGCTGATTCATCGGGATGGGCGGCGACTAGCCGAAATCCCTGTTGTTTCAGTTGGCTGTAGGCCTGTGTTATGGTTTTGTGAGCTTGTAACGGTACCCAGGGCCGGGTGCCAGCTGCGGCTTTTGGGCGGCGGGATAAATCCAAACCTGGCATAGGTACAAGATGAGTATTTAAAACGCCGACGGCATCTGCGCTACGCAAAACAGCGGCAAGATTCCGTGGTTTATGCACCTGTTCCATAAGCACAGTTAAGTCCGGTTGACGGTGATCGAGTAATTGTTTAATACGTAAAAAACGACGAGTTTGCATGAGCGCTGACAGTTTCTCTGAATTAAAACGAAGCTCAATTTTATGTTAAAGTATCAGGAATTGGAAAATTAACTAGGTAATCATCAAATGTGGACGGTATATCTATCAGGTGAAATTCATACGGATTGGCGACAGCAAATCATTCAGGCTTGTGACGATGCGAAATTAAATTTCCAGTTTTTTTCGCCTAACACCGATCATGCCTCAAGTGATGAATGTGGTGTAAAAATTTTAGGTGAAGAGGAAAAGCCTTTTTGGGTGGACTATAAAGGTGCGAGTCTTAACAGCATTCGGACTCGGCATCTTATTCAAAAAGCAGACATTGTGGTGGTGCGTTTTGGTGATAAATATCGTCAATGGAATGCCGCATTCGATGCGGGAATCGCCGCAGCTTTAGGTAAATCAATAATAACCTTGCATGACCCATCTCTGATTCACGCGCTTAAAGAAATAAACGCGTCGGCAGCCGCTAGCTGTGAATCACCGGCTCAGGTCGTGGAGATTCTACGTTATATTTCGCAAGCCTAATTTAGTGTATGGGTATAGCTAATATCCGCTTCGGCTTCTTCTAAATAAATCGCATGGCGACCACTTAATAAACCTAAATCATAAAGACTTTCACGTAACACAGAAGGCGCTGCATATATCCACAAACTACTTAAATGTGCAGACAAAGCACGGATAGTGTTAACGGTGGTGACTAAAGCCAAGCCATCCTCGATATCAGCTTCCGATAAATCAAAATGAATTACACGATCAGTCGGAACCGGATGTTCACTGATTAAGTCGACGAATCGCAAAATTGTTTCTTTGTTTATTTCACCTGAAATTTTAAGCCAATGTTCATCAATTGTGACGACTTTTAATGATTTGCTCATAACCAACCCTCGTGATTTTGACTCGTTTTCATTGGTTCGCAAAAATCAAGCCGTTGATGCAAGTTATATCTAGGATAAGATTGAGTTTTTGCTGTTGTAAATAGTGAACCGTGATCTTGGCAAAAAAACCCGAAATATGTTGCAAGTTAAACCAGCGGTAATTTTATAGTGAGACTATTTTTTGGATTTTTATTGTGTGTATTTGAGCTGCGATCACGCTATGTGACAAAAACATGGAACATTGACTTGTAACAAATGGTAAAAAAGACCATAATCCCTAGTAACAGAGTAGGAAATAGGCACTTATTTTTTACGGCTTAAAAACAACAAAAATCAGTAATAAAGAAATTGATATAAATATATCTTCACCATGCGTTACGAGGTAAGTTTATGGACAAACAGTCTCCTAGTATTCTAGTAGTTGATGATACGCCGATTAATTTGGAAATATTGTCTCAAACCGTTCGTTCATTTGGTTATTCAGTCATAGAAGCCAATAATGGTGATGAGGCGATGGATAGGCTCGCCAATCACAAAATTGACCTTGTGTTATTGGATTATCTAATGCCCCAAATGTCAGGTATGGAGGTTTTGCGTTGCATTCGTAAAAACTATTCATCAGTTGAACTACCCGTCATCATGGTCACAGGTTACTATGATTCTCAAGTGGTTATCGACGCCTTACGCTATCAGGCCTCAGATTATATTAATAAACCTTTTGATAATGATGTGCTACGAGCACGCATGGAATTGCATCTCAATAAACAAAAAATCGAACAAGAACTTATCCAGGCAAAGCTTGTTGCCGAACGTGCCAATCAATCTAAGTCCAAATTTGTGTCGTTTGTGAGTCATGAATTACGAACGCCCATTAACGCCATCATTGGTTTTTGCGGTTTAGCTGAATTTAATGCCGAACAAAACAAATTTGAGCATGTGCGTGATCACCTTGCTGAGATTAAACTTGCAAGTGATCATATGCTGAAAATTACCAATGAATTATTGGATATTGCGAGAATTGAAGGCGGAAAGCTAAAGTTAAATTATACAACACTACCTTTAGCTGAGTTTGTCGAAAGCATACGTGACCAATTCAGTGCAATGTTTGAATCCAATAACAATAAGTTTGATATTCAAATGAAAGCAGTGCCTTCACATATTCATACCGATGAATTTCGACTACGCCAGATTATTTCTAATTTGCTTAGCAACGCAAACAAATATACTGAAAACGGGCGTGTAAAATTAACATTCTCTCATAGCGCTGATTCAAGTGCTGCAATGCTGATGATTGCTGTAGCAGATACTGGATTTGGCATTGCTAAAGACAGACTTAATGAGTTATTCACAGAATTTGGACAAACCCACCAAGAAGTTGTCTCCGACTATCATAGTGTGGGTTTGGGTTTGATGATTACCAAACAATTATGCGAAATTTTAGGTGGATGTATTAATGTCAGCAGTGTGCAAGGCGAAGGTAGTGTGTTTCTGGTCGAGTTGCCGGTAACCGTACCCGCAGCAGCTGCGCTAGAGCTTGAATCTATAAAGCAAACGTAGTTCTGTAATTTTCAAAGCAGTGTTTTCTCAAAAAAACGATTTTACACGAAGTGTTATTCATGGCTATTCAAAAAAAATCACTTGATGAATTAGAACGCGCCTTGGCGGCATCGTTAGCACGCCAAAAAGCCATTTTGGATCATGTTGACGACGGCATTATTACCATTAATGTGTATGGCATTATTCTCGATTTTAATAAAGCAGCAGAAAATATTTTCGGTTATCAATCGACAGAAGTCGAGGGCAAAAATATCAAAATGCTAATGCCAGCGCATTTTTCGCGAGGGCATGATGCCTATATTTCCAACTATATTCACACTGGTGTGGCTCGCATTATTGGTACCGGGCGGGACGTTGAAGGTTTGCATAAAAGTGGAAGAATATTTCCAGTTGAATTAACTGTTAGTGAAATGGAAATCAATGGCGAACGCCTATTCAGTGGGATTGTTCGTGATGCAAGTCTGCAAAAGGCAACCGAGTTAGCGCTGAAAGCATCAGAAACCCGCCAGCAGACTATTCTACACAATGTTGTCGATGGGATTATTACGATTGATGTTCGTGGAAACATACTAGATTATAATCAAGCGGCTGAAAAAATATTTTCCTATAAAGCAGAGGAAGTTATTGGACACAATGTGAAAATGTTGATGCCTGAGCCGTTTAAGCATGAGCATGATCAATATCTTAAAAATTATATCAACGGCGGCGAAGCGAAAATAATTGGCATTGGTCGGGAAGTCCTCGGTCGCCGCAAAAATGGTAGCACCTTTCCATTGGAATTGGCGGTTAGCGAAATGGAAATCGATGGTGAACGACTTTTTAGTGGAATTGTGAGGGATATTACTGAACGAAAAGCCGCGCAACTTGAAACCATAAAAGCAAAAGATATTGCGGAAAAGTCAACCAAAGCAAAGTCAGAGTTTCTTGCAAATATGAGTCATGAAATCCGCACACCAATGAATGCGATTATCAATCTTGCATATTTGGCATCACAAGATCAAGGCTTGCCCGAGAAGACTTTTCAGTATTTGAAGAAAATCGAATCAGCCGGAAAAAATCTTTTAGGCATTATTAATGACATTTTAGATTTCTCAAAAATTGAAGCAGGAAAGCTTGAATTAGAAAAGTGTGAATTTGATCTGCACGAATTGCTCTCGTATTTGACTACCATGATAGGCTTTCGTGCCTTGGACAATAATGTCGAAGTGATGTTTAGCATTGATGCTAAGGTGCCAACAAAAGTCATTGGTGATAGCTTACGTTTGAACCAGGTGTTAACCAATCTGTTGGCCAACGCAATTAAGTTTACATTGGATGGTGATGTCATTCTGCATGTTTCAGTATTGGCTGAGACAACTACTGATTTTTTGCTTCAGTTTGAAGTTAAAGACACAGGTATAGGCATGTCACCACAGCAATTGGAGGCATTATTTAAATCGTTTAATCAAGCGGATAACACCATTAGCCGCAAATATGGGGGTACTGGACTTGGATTGGCCATTTGCAAACAACTAATCCAACTCATGTCCGGCGAAATTAGTGTTTCCAGTGAACAAGGTGTTGGTAGTCTGTTTGTATTTAGTGTGTGCCTGGGAAAATCAGACACAACAGAATCTTCTATGCATTTGAAATGGACTGCCGACCCTCTCAATGTACTTGTGGTGGATGACAATGAATCGGCAAGAGAGATACTAGAGCAAATAATGTGTCAGTTCGGATTTAGCGTGAAGTCAGTTTCTCGTGGCGAAAAAGCTATCGAGCTACTTACCAATTCTGAAGAAGTGTTTGACCTGATTATTTTAGATTGGAATATGCCCGGTCTGAATGGAATCGATACTTTAAAGATAATGAAACAAAAAGCTCTAAGCCCGAAAAGTCAGGTTATTATGTGCACGGCTTATGGTGTCGACCATCTAAGATCTATTAAAGAGTCTAAGCTTGCTGATGGTTTTTTACAAAAGCCTTTTAGTCCTTCAAGTCTATTTGATGTAATTGTCAATGTTGCTAGCGAAAATGTGCGTGAACGCAACCATGCCGCGACTGAGCAGGATCAAGAACTTTTCGATCAACTAAAAGAAATTTCCAAAGCTAAAATTCTTCTAGTCGATGATAATGAAATCAATCAGATGATTGGTGAGGAGTTGCTAATCAATCAAGGATTTACTCCGACAGTTGTTGGTTCAGCTTTAGATGCGTTTGCGGCATTGACCAAAAGCCATTTTGATCTGATTTTGATGGATATTCAAATGCCTGAAATTGATGGATTGGAAGCGACGCGCACTATTCGAAAAAATACAAAATTTGAAAACATTCCTATTGTTGCAATGACGGCTCATGCGATGAAAACCGATAGGGAGAAAAGTATTGAAGCAGGAATGAATGATCATTTAACAAAGCCAATCGATCCAAATGAATTGTTTCGGGCGTTGGTCAAATGGATTCCACAGCAGGCAATGGAGTTGAATAAATAAAACTGAAAGTTAGTAATGCGGAGGTATGCGATGAAAAAGCATGATTTACCTGGTATCGATCAGCAAAAAGGTTTGGCAAGTGTTCAGGGCAATGTGGCGCTCTATGAAAAATTACTCGGCAAATTTGTGTCTCAATATAATAATGCGGCTCAGGATTTGGAATCTTTTCTCGCGAAAGGGGCGCATGAGGAGGGTTTGCGTTTAGTGCAT
>JAOUJM010000025.1 GCA_029883265.1 Gammaproteobacteria bacterium | reverse complement strand
CCTGTTCTGGCCTAGCGGGACGTGGTCGTGCGTTGGGCGTAGGTGAAGTGAAGTTTCGTGGGCAAATTTATCCGCAGGCAGGAAGCATTGAATACCAACTCGACATTAAACGAGTGTTTAAGCAACCATTGCCCTTAGGTATTGCCGATGGGCTGGTTAAATACCAGGGTAAAGCAATTTATATCGCCAAAGATCTGCGGGTGGGATTAATTAAAAATAAATCGTTACCAGAATAGTTTTATAGTTTTATAAAACATTCAGTTAATTATTTGAGATTTAAAACGATTATTACATTTGGAGCATTTCCTGCTACCCTATAGATAAGCCAATAACTTGACAGTTTACTATAGTGATGAAATCGATATATGCATGGAGCGCTTGGCTATTTGGAAGCTTTCGCGATCTACTGCCTATTATTGCAGTAGTCACTTTTTTTCAGTTTTTTGTACTTCCGCAAACATTGCCCAATATTCTGGAAATCATTATTGGCGCATTTCTGGTGGCCATAGGCCTTTCGTTATTTATTCGTGGTTTGGAAATGGGACTTTTTCCGTTAGGCGAAAACATGGCTTTTGCTTTTGCCCGAAAAGGAAATATTTGGTGGCTGTTGGCATTTGCTTTTTCACTGGGTTTTGGTACGACTGTAGCGGAACCTACGTTGATTGCGGTCGCGGGTGAAGCTGCGAATGTCGCCGCGCAAGCAGGTATTGTTGCCAATACAGAAATGGCTAGAGATGATTATGCGTTTGGTCTGCGTTTGACTGTGGCGTTATCGGTGGGCACGGCTATTGTTGTCGGCGTGATTCGAATTATTAAGGGCTGGCCGATTCACTATTTAATTATCTCAGGTTATATTGGTGTAGTCGTTATGACCGCTTTTGCGCCGAAAGAAATTATTGGTATCGCTTATGATTCAGGTGGCGTGACGACGTCAACGATTACAGTACCACTGGTAACAGCACTGGGCGTTGGGCTTGCCTCTAGTATCAAAGGGCGGAATCCCATGTTGGATGGATTTGGTTTGATTGCATTTGCGTCATTGTTCCCAATGATATTCGTTATGGTTTACGGGGTGCTCGTTTAATGGAGTTACTTATAGAGCTTTTTACCGTTACTGCGCAAACCATTTTGGATGTGTTGCCAATTGCGTTGATTATTTTGTTTTTTCAGTTTTTTGTTATCCGCAAACCTATTCCAAATTTCAAACGGGTACTGATAGGCTTTGGTTTGGTCTTGCTTGGGCTTGGTTTTTTTCTAGTTGGTTTGGAAAAAGCCTTATTCCCACTTGGCAAAACCATGGCGGAACAATTAACTCATCCTAGTTTTATTAATCCCGAAGGATTGGAATTTCACTGGTTACAATACAAATGGGTTTATCTTTTTGCTTTTTCGATTGGCTTTGCCTGCACCATGGCAGAGCCTTCACTCATTGCAGTCGCCATGAAAGCGAATCAAGTGTCGGCCGGGGCGATTAGTGTTTGGGGTTTGCGTATTGCTGTTGGCATCGGCGCAGCGCTTGGTGTTTCACTCGGAACTTTTCGTATTGTCACGGGTACGCCGTTGCATTATTACATCATTGCGCTTTATGTCATTGTCGTAATTCAAACTTTTTTTGCACCTCGATCAATTATTGCGTTGGCCTATGATTCGGGTGGTGTGACGACGTCGACCGTGACGGTACCATTAATTGCCGCCTTGGGACTTGGTTTGGCGAGTACTGTACCCGGACGAAGTCCCCTATTGGATGGATTTGGTTTGATTGCATTTACTTGTTTATTTCCAATGATTACTGTTATGGCTTATGCGCAAGTCACCGAATTCATGTTAGCGCTCAAGCAAAAACGAGCAAAACAAAAAGGAGCATAATCATGCACTTTAAATTAATTATTGCATTAGTACCCGATGATCGCACCGAAGATGTGATGGACGCGGCTCGTAAGGAAGGCGCAACAGGGGCGACGGTTATTAATCACGCCCGTGGTGAGGGGCTGGAACCAGTAAAAACATTTTTTGGGCTTTCGCTTGAGACGCAACGCGATATGATTCTGTTTTTAGTAGAAGAACATTTGTCGAGGAAAATTCTTGAGAAAATCGAGCTAGTCGCCAGTATGGATGAAAACTCCGGTGCTGGAATTGCTTTTCAAATTAATGTGGAAGATGCGGTCGGCGTATCGCATCAAGTAAGCGCTTTATCCAAACTTGTGGAGGACGAGCTATGAGCGAACGCAAATTGATACGAGTTAAAGAAGTCATGAAAACCCAATTTGATTTAGTCGACGGTATGGATACAATTAGTCAAGCATTGAAAACTATGCAGCATGTGGAAACCAAGTGTCTGATTGTGCAAAAACGTCATGATAATGATGAGTATGGTATGTTGCTGTTATCCGATATTGCACGGAAAGTTTTAGCCAAAGACCTGTCGGCTGATCGTATTAATGTTTATGAAGTCATGACCAAACCCGTGATGAATGTTGATCCATCCATGGATATTCGTTATTGTGCACGCTTGTTTGATCGTTTTGATATTTCTCGCGCACCTGTGGTTGAAAATGGCGAAGTTGTTGGTATCGTCAGCTTTACCGATTTGGTGTTAAAAGGATTTGTGAATCACATTTAATTTGTATGAACGATTTAATTATTCGACCTGCCACAGAAAACGATATTGAATTTTTAGTTGATGGTATGCGCGCCATGGTGCGACACATTAGCGATAGTGCTGATAGTAATTATGCTAAACAACTATTAGATAATTTACAAGTGCCCGCTGAATATTTTCAAACAGTATTAGCCGAAACACATCAACACATTTTAATTGCGCAAGAGCAAGCCATGCCATGTGCATTTATTCATGGTTTAGTCGCCTCACCCTCAATTCTCGTACCGACTGCCGCGCCTGTGGGTAAAATCGAATCTTGTTGGGTGGATCAATCCCAACGTCGTAAAGGGTTGGCGCAGCAATTAGTCAGTGCTATAGAAATTTGGTTTGAAGAACAACAAGTCAGCGCTATTGAGTTAAGTTTTATTCTTGGTAATATTGAAGCAGAAGTTTCCTGGGCACAACTGGGTTACCGACCGTTTCGCGTACAAGCCGCGAAAGTGCTGAAAAAATCATAACATTTTATATGGCCTATTATTTTCTTGAACAGAAAACAACTCATGGGCATTAATCAACTATTTGTTTCGAGCTGGCAAACCTGAGCAGTATCAATTTTTATGCAGAATTCAACAAACCACTTTTAATATCTCCCAAGCGTTTTCAATTCACTTGGTTTTCCCGCTATGGCAAGCAATATCGCTTTAACTTCTTGCTGCACTATGAAGTTTCGCCAAAAACATATGTGAAATATTTCACTAATTTAAAACTTACCATCTGTTAGGCTTTTAGCGCGACATGGATGTTGTGTCGAACCATAAAAGTCCCAAATACTATTGATATACATTATCAAGGAGGTAATGTTATGAAAATTACAAAACGAGTACAATTGGCAGCAATTGCGATCAGTGCAAGCTTGTTTGCCGGCGCTGCGCTAGCAAATCCACCCAAGCCTAATGTATTTGATGGTGGCAATCTTTGGTATATCACTTACTATAATGATCCTACAACAAACCATCAACAATGGGCCACGCAAGGCATTTGTTTTTTACCTTACGCCCAAGTTGGCACCAGCATTCAAGGTGTTTGGTATTCGACTACTTTCCCCGATTGGAATGGCCGTTATTACCAAGAAGGTGACGAAGTCAAAATGACCGGTGACTATGCAAAAGATGTTGGTCATGACCACATGACTTTACTTCACACCACCTATGATGTTGGCGGCCAAGTGCCGGCTATGGCATTTAAAGATTGGACGGAATGGCGCGAAGACAGTCGTTTTGGTCGCATTATCGGATGGGGTAATGCTAAATTGCAACGCGCTGGTAAATGTGCGTATCCTAGAGATTGGATCGCCAGTTCTGATTTAACAGCGAAAGACCAATATTACATGGAATTAGAAACCGACCAATTATCCAAATCACTAGCCCCACGCTTAACCGCCAATGGCGAAATAGCCACTTATCCCGGCCAAAATGATTTGGAAAGTGTAGAAACGTATCTTAAGCGCAGTAACAATTTACTCACAAAATAATCTTCGCTAGCAAAAACCACCACGCCTCGGCGTGGTGGTTTTTTATGTTTCGCATGACCAGTTTTAACAATGCAAACATAATATGATTTAGAGCTCGATTCATGAATTGTTCTGGGGTGAATGTCACCATAGATTACTTGCTATCATAAAAAGTTTGCCAGTCAAAAACAATTTTCAAGCTCAAACCAATCACAATAAGCAATTATATGAAACGATGTAGATGCGGTTTAACACTGTGATGTCAAAACATGAAGAATTTGCTTAGGATTAGCTTTTGAATAACAAACCGGTATTGTTAATCAAAAGTAGTGTTTATATGCTGGTGCAATTTATTGCAGATATTAAGCATAGCAACGGCAAGCTCTCTGGTTTGGTGATTCCATAACAAATGGCTAAATAGCATCGCAGACAAAAATAGGCGTTTTAAATAGCCTAACCACCTGATGATTTGTTTCTCATTAACCTTCCTAGCGATGACGGTAAACTTTATTACACCATGTATAGTGACAAACTCGGCGTTATCCAACCTTGCTAGGTATGTCGTGGATGGATGGTTACTGCTATGCATAAGGTTTATGATGCGAATATTAATTATTTTGCAAATCGTGCTGTTTTCGAGTTGTAAAACCGACTTAGATTTTCAAATTGAGCCACACCAAGACTTGCTGTTTGAATCGCAGGCCTACCCTGTTTTCAATTGGGTTAAAAAGTCTATGCTTGTTAAAACTGGTTCCCTAAAACACAAAGTATTCCTGGCCTGGCCTGGCCTGGTTTGATGCGATGAAGGAGAGCTGAGATAATTCTCCGGATTCATATGTTCCAGTGTTTTTTGGGATTGAAGGGCAGGATTTTGCATTTAGTTTTCATAGTGACTTTGTTGTGCTGAATTTTAAAAACACAAAGGACAAAACAAAAACAATTTATAAAGAGAATGGACGCCGGTGAATTCGGGAATCTATTCTTCTAGCAAGCAATACCTATTAAATCCTTTCACTTTACCACTAAACTGCAGCTTGACATTAGAAGGCAATATCATATCAATAACAAATTGGATTGCAATTGGAGTAAGAGTCTTTGGGATTTTTCTCTTAATTAATTCAATTGAAAATGCTGTCGGTTTAACTGTAATTTTGACAAGTGATAATGTGCATGAGGATTTCCTTAAATAGTAGTCGTAAATAGAGGAACTATAATGGCGCATATCCTGCACTGTGTTGGAATAACTCTCTGAGGCTACAAGCGGTGAATCTCATGGATATTCAACAAATGCGTGCTGAATTGATACGCACGTCGTCGTCCACTAATTATGTGTCGCCTCATGAAGCAATTTCACGGGACGATGCACCAGATCGCAATCAATTAATCGCTACCGTGGACAAGCATGAGACCATCCGTTTCTCGGACGAAGCCTTAGATGCTTTAAATAAATCCGTCATTACCGATGCTATTGATACATTTCTCACAGAGAACGGTGAGCGTCTCTACGAAATGGCGATCAAGAGTTTAAAGACTTACCCCGAAGACCTGATCGTAAAAATTGAAGACAAATCCTTAGCAGAGAAAGAAAGAACAGAACTTATAAAGGCTCGGAATGAACAGGAATTGAATGCGTTTGGAAAATACGCCAAACAATCCCCTCCGGACTATAAGATGTATTATGAAAAGTACATTGAGTATCTCGATTCCCTTTCCCCGGAAGAACAGCAATCAAATCGTTATAGAGGACAACGTGCTCTTGTCGTTCCCATATATGAGCGACTCGCAAGAGAACAGGGCGAAAATCCAGCCGATATGTCGCGTGTTCAAGATACGATACTTGGCTTGTTCGACCTGATTGCAGAGTTCGACTTTAAGATTGAAAACGTAGAGGATTTTCGCAAGCACTATAATGAAGTCATTGCTCCCATGTTCAAACGTGATAGTGGTCCTCGATTTAAAGAAGATGCTGATCGTGCATTGGAGCGTTTTGATGCAGTACAATCTGTTCTTGGTGCAGCAAGGGAAGCCAATGAAACAGCATTTCAACAACTTCAAAAGCTGGTTGACGGCGTTGTTAAAATAGATGAGTTCATGTCCTACGCAGAAAGATTCGCGCAGATAGAACCAGCCTGAGCTTCGATTGAGCCACTTGTAAATTGGTCTTAAACTTTATTCATTAATATCAAATTATACTGGGTACTCATCAGCATATTTTGAATGGATCGAGTTCAGATACCGTCTCGCGTGTCAAACGTATTCCATAAAATCAAATAACATTTTTCAATACCCCATAATTGAGATGAACCTGCTTAGGCATGCCTGCGCCGACGATGCTTATTGTTGGTTGGTTGGTCTGTGTCTGTGAGCGTTTGCTGCAATTAAAATCGTGATCGCAGCCGGGGTGATGCTCTGAGTCTCAGGATTTTCCCTAGTGTTTCCCATACGGTTTATGCCAACAGCTAGTATTATTCATTTTGAACTAAACCAAATCCAGGGCTAAGTCGTTCATTGTTGGTTAAACTGCTTACAGTAATGAGGCGAAATGAGACCTTGCTCGCAATGAAACAGTTAACTAATGCAATATTAGGAAACGCTAATAAGGGAGGTCTTGCCAACAATTGGATTGATTTATGTTGTCGCTATTGTCTAACCGATCTATCAAGTTTCGTTTAAGTCTCCTATTTGGTATACCGCTAGCAGCGATGCTATTTCTGGCATTTTTTCTGGCAAACCATTTAACCAATATACAGCAGAGTTTTAATGAGTTTAATGATGCAGGTGTTCAAAGTCAGAAATTCAGTCTAATGATTAGTCGTGACATGAATTATGTATCTCGTTTGACACGCAGTATTATGTTAGGTGATGATTATCAAAAAAATCTAGATAAACTGAATACTCGAATTGATAGTATTTTTTCTCATTTCAAAAATTTGCAAAACAGCACCGCTGCGATTTCTGATCAAGCATTTGCGCGAAACTATTTGCAGGCAATTAATGAATCAGAACAAGATACTCGTGCGTTTCTCGAAGACGGACGCTCACGTATGTTATTTTTAGGGCGAGTCAATCGCACTGAGCGTGTATTGAATCAAGCGTGGTTAGATTATAAAAAAGCTGCGTCGCCCTTGGCAAACAAGGCACGAAAAAGTTTTGCCCATTTAACTAAGTTGGAAGATGAGTTTCTGGCGGCTACCCAAGGACGTGCAAGCGGTCAGATCAGCAATATTACCAACATATTGTTTTATTTAACGGCGGCAACTATTGTGCTTACATTGTTATTCGCATTTATTATTGCTGGATCCATCACTAGGCCGATTGTTAAATTACAAACCACTATACAGCATATTGCCACACATTCTGATTTAACACAGCGATTGCAAATGAAATCCAAAGATGAGTTGGGTGCGGCAGCTAGTGCGTTTGATAGTATGCTAGAAAAGTTTCATTCGATTGTTGATCAAATTCGCAATTCCACTCAACAATTAAATACGGCCTCAACCGATATGAGTAAAATTACGAATCAAACTTCCGGTGGTGTCAAGCAACAACACGCCCAGTTGGAACAAGTGGCCACGGCAATGAACCAAATGCGTGCTGCGGTGCAAGAAGTATCGCGCCATGCGTCCGATGCCGCAATGGCCGCGCAATCGGCAGACGATGATGCGAGTAATGGTCAGCGTGTGGTTGAAATGTCCATTCAAATGATGAATGTGTTGGCACAAGAAATTGATCAAGCCAATGGTGTGATTCTACAGTTGAAAGAGCAAAGTATGGCGATTGGTTCGGTACTGGATGTAATTCAAGGGGTTGCCGAACAAACTAATTTGCTAGCGCTGAATGCCGCCATTGAGGCAGCACGAGCAGGTGAACATGGGCGTGGTTTTACCGTGGTAGCGGATGAAGTTCGGGTGTTAGCGAGCCGTACACAGCAGTCAACACAAGAAATTCAAGCAATGATAGAAACTTTGCAAGTCGGCGCCACCAATGCCGTGAGCGCTATGACTATTAGCAAAACACAGGCGCAAAAAAGTGTGGAGACGGTGCAAACGGCTGGCGAGTCACTTAAAGCCATCACTCACGCAGTTACACGTATTCGCCAAATGAATGATCAAATCGCTAGCGCGGCAGAAGAGCAGCGTTGTGTGGCTGAGGAAATCAATCAAAGCGTTGTAAGCATTAGTGACATCTCACAGGATACTGCATCTGGTGCTGAGCAATCTTCAACGGCAAGTTCACAAGTCACACTGCTAGCCGGTAGTTTAAGAGAATTGACGGGGCAATTTGTCACGGTGTAGTAGTTTATGTATTGAAACCAGATTTTGCTGTTCTCCAAGCTAGGGCATAACAAAACCGCTGCGCGAAATCGTAGCGGTTTTATTGTTAAAACTAAAATATAAACTCACAGGTTATACCAATGCATTAGCCAAGCCTCAGTATCCAAATAAACCGACAGTGGTCATCGTTTGAAGTGGCCATTTCTATTTCAGTCAGCATGGTAAAAAACGGTGCACACAAATAACTTCTATTATATTGTGGTAAAAATAATGCTGCGCTAAAAT
This sequence comes from Gammaproteobacteria bacterium, assembly GCA_029883265.1. Taxonomy (GTDB): domain Bacteria; phylum Pseudomonadota; class Gammaproteobacteria; order S012-40; family S012-40; genus JAOUJM01. The sequence continues at coordinate 23,914 of JAOUJM010000025.1, read as the reverse complement.
AGCTACCCTAACTATAAAATTACAGCAGGTTTATCAAAGGAAGTAATAAATGAATTGCCTTGTTATTGTTCAGACGCTGAGTTTTCGTAGCGCATTTTCCCTGTGTCTTTTATTCATCATTTTTTCATTAAGCGCATGTGCCTCGAAAACGCAAGAGAATGAAGCGGTGGATCTTGCTTATCAACAGAAAATAAGTGTTCAATTTAATAATATGGAGGAAATCGAGCATTTTAACTCATTTCAGAATCAGACTCGCGAATCGGGTCAGCATTTTGTACATAGTGAGTTTTTCAGTGATGAGCAAACAATTCAGCTTGGGTTTAGCAATGGACCCTTGCCATACGAATCGATTAGAACTTTTCGTTTTTCCATCGATACAAATGAAGTAGGTACTTATGGTGCGCCTGCGGCGCACGCCTCATTGGCTTGGGAAGGCAATCAATTCAGCTTGGATGGTGATGCAACTGGACTTCCTGCGACCATTGTTATTGAGCAGTGGGATAAAGACAGGCACTTGCTTAAAGGGACATACGACATCACGCTTTGCCTCGATAAAGTATTACAAGCATTCTGTGTGAAACCAGAAAATCAATTACGTTTGCGTGGGGAGTTTGATGTAAAATATGAAATAATTGACAGCGATAATTCGCTTGGTGAACTTGACTTAGCTGCAGGATTTAGCGGTTCCGGATGGTGGCATGAAAAAGGACAGCTGCTCCACCATAAAATCAATTTGTTTGCCAATCGACAATTTGAATTTTCGCTTTCACAGCGGTCTGAAGTGAGTGCGCGTTATGCGTTATATAGCGATATTGAATTCAAAAATAAGATTTGTGGGCATGAGTCCTCGGATCCTAGTTCTCGTTGTGAAGTCAATGGTAGCGAGTATTCGCTTGTGTATCTTGAAACAGAATACACCGGAGAAGAGAATGGCGACTTTGTAGAAATTTATGTAACGGATATAACAGAGTTTCCATCGCAAGGCAGTGAAGACAATCCAGTTGATCTCAGTATTGGTGTTGCCCACCATGGAGCAGCAGGTGTGGACGGTAGTGTTTATTATGCAATGTTGGAAATTGACCATGTGTACACGCTTGAGTTTCAAACCGTGTTATCCTCACAGGCATATTTAAGTGCCTATAATCAAACACCCGCGCAAGCCACGGGTGAGCCGCTGTGTGATTTAACGTTCACGGGCTCTTGTGTATTTAAGGCGAGTAAAAAGGATTTCGTTATTTTTGTTAATCCTGCTTACTATGGTGCTGAATTTACACTTACATTGAAAGCTGAAGGTGAGCTTTATTCAAGTGTGGGTAGTTATCAAGCACCGTATGAACTTAGTTTGCCTGCGGTATTGCCGTTAGAAGTTGAAGGTTCAGTATCACAAAAAAATAGTTATTACAGTATTGGTCTAGAAAAAGACGCGGTGTATCGCTTGAATTTGCAAACCTATTTGAAAAATGGTGAAGTCTTTGATGCAAGTTATTCGGTCCATATTGGTTTCAACACATCGAGCCAAAGAGTCACCTGTAACAATTGGCTATCGAGTTGTATTTTTTATGCATACGCAGAAGAAGTTCTGATTACGATTGTTAATCATTCTCAAAATACTGGGTTTTTATTTGATTTGAGTTTATATAGTGGCGAATTGGCAACACGTGCGGTTGGCATTGATGATGAGGGGCCGCTTACGATTCCTGGATTTAACCAAGCTGTTGCTGCAGAAGTGGATAATACAACCAGCTATTTCCGAATTGAAACCGAACAAGGTCAGCAATACAAGATTACCTTAACTATGACGCTAGGTTTTGAACTAATGTGGGGGCAAACCTTAATTCCCAAGGAAGATTCTAACTTGCGCCTTAATGTTGCCGACGACGAAGGACGTTTTCATCAACAAAAATGTATGAGCCCGTTTTATTTTCCAATGTTTGAAGATGCACGCACCCTGGTCTGTGAATTTACAGCGGTGCAGCCACTCAATAGTATGATTGCTGTTTCTGGTGTCAATACACGACACGGAAATCTATTTGAAATAAAAGTCGACGAAGTGAATCAATAATCACAGCTAAACTATAATTTACGCAATAAAAAACCGGCAACATTCACATGTGTTGCCGGTTTTTTCTAGTACAAAGTTAAAAGTATTAAATAACTTTAGAAAACCGCTGCTGTTTTTGTTGGCGTAAATGTTTATCAAACACCATGCAAATATTGCGAATCAATAAATGTCCGGCAGGTTGTACCGTGATTTGCTGGTCGCTGAGTTCAATCAAACCATCATTGGCCATGGATTTAAGTTCTTCCATTTCTGTTGAAAAATAATCGTCGAACTTGATGGAGAATTGATTTTCAATAGCAGATTTTGTTAAATCAAAATGGCAAATCAATTGAGTAATGACCTCACGGCGTAATAAATCATCTTCGTCTAATTCGATGCCGCGGAATACCGCAAGTTGTCCGCTATCAATTGCGGCGTAATATTCATCCAAGGTTTTTAAATTCTGGCTATAAGTATCCCCGACTTTGCCGATTGAAGTGATGCCGAGTCCAATCAAATCACAATCGGAATGCGTGGAGTAACCTTGGAAGTTACGATATAAAGTTTTTTCGCGTTGCGCCACGGCTAGCTCATCATTGGGTTTAGCGAAATGATCCATGCCGATATACACATAACCTGCGCCAGTTAAACGTTCGATGACGAATTGTAAAATATCGAGTTTTTCTTGTGCGGATGGTAAATCGGCTTCATTAATACGGCGTTGAGGTTTGAACATTTCCGGCAAGTGCGCGTAATTAAAAACCGATAAACGATCGGGGGAGATGTCAATTATACGTTCCAAGGTGTTGCTAAATGTTTTGACACTTTGAAAGGGTAAACCGTAAATTAAATCAATACTCACGGACTTAAAATTGGCCTTACGTGCATTTTCTATCGCGGTCATGGTTACCGCTTCTGGTTGAATGCGATTAACTGCTTTTTGCACCTGCGGATCTAAATCCTGCACCCCAAGACTCAAACGGTTAAAACCAATATCGCGTAAGAGCTGAATGGTTTGGTTGTCGACTTCACGTGGATCAATTTCTATGGAATATTCACCGCTATCATCATCAAGCAAGGTGAATTGTTCACGAGTTTTATCCATCAGTTCGCGCATTTGTGCATGGCTAATAAATGTGGGCGTGCCGCCGCCCCAATGTAGTTGTTCGACGATACGCTTATCATCAAATAAGGCCGATTGCATTTCTAATTCGCGGTAAACCCGGTTCAAATAAGGCTGGGCTAAATCACGATTTTTCGTTGCCACTTTGTTGCAGCCACAATAAAAACAAACCGTGTCGCAGAATGGAATATGGAAATATAAGGATATGGGACTGGCTGTGGCCAATTCACGTGAGCGCTGATTACTGATTTCAGCCCACTGTGCATAACGGGTGGAATCAAAGGCTGGATCGAATTGCACGGCCGTAGGATATGAGGTGTAGCGTGGGCCGGATTTATCGTAACGGCGGATGAGGTCAATATCGAAGCTAACGTTTTGATTCATAATTTAAAATTCTCTTTTTTATGGCGCTACAAACGGCTTATTATACTAATATGTAAGGGAATTAGCTAGGCAAAGCATTTCCAAGTATACTCAGGGTTTTGAGAGTGAATCCAAAGATAATCACATGTTGAAATTTACTAAAATGCACGGCTTGGGCAATGACTTTGTGGTCATTGATGCAATTAACCAGCACTTTGATCCTCAGCCAGACATTATTCGTCGTATTGCCGATCGCCATTTTGGCGTGGGTTGTGATCAATTATTACTGGTCGAAAGCAGTGATCTCACAGAAGCCGATTTTCGATATCGTATTTTTAATGCGAATGGTGGCGAAGTGGAGCAATGCGGCAACGGTGCGCGTTGTTTTGCGCGCTTTGTGCAAGCACAGGGGCTCAGCAAAAAAAAGCAAATTCCTGTTGAAACACAAAGTGGACTTATTGTTTTACATTTGGAAGAAAATGGTGATGTAACCGTGGACATGGGTGTGCCCAACTTCGATCCGGCAAGTCTACCGTTTCAGCGACCACAAACGAGAGATCAATACGAATTGAAGGTGGACGGACAAAGCATGGTCATTGGCGCTGTGTCCATGGGTAACCCCCATGCGGTCATGCAGGTTGAGGCGATCGAAGACGCGCCGGTGCAAAGCTTAGGCAATTTAGTAACTCATCATTCAGATTTTCCTAAACAAGTGAACACAGGTTTTATGCAAGTTATTAATCGTCAACACTTGCGTGTACGTGTGCATGAACGCGGTGTGGGTGAAACCATGGCGTGCGGAACTGGCGCGTGTGCTGCAATGGTGATTGCGAGACATTGGAATTTAGTGGATGAAAAAATTGTTGTCAGCTTAGGTGGTGGCGATTTGACAATTCAATGGGCTGGTGGGGGTCAATCAGTTTTTATGACGGGGCCTGCGACCACGGTGTTTCAAGGTGAATTGACAGAAAGTTTTTAATTCGCTGTTAATTTAGCCAAGTTCTCGCTAATATTAAGCCACAACTTTATAACAAATCGCGTTGAAAGGATCGTAGCAGATGACGCAAAGCACGACATTTGAGAAGCAGCAAAGCCGAATTACATGCACGGCCGATGAAGTGAGTCAATATCTTTTAAAATATACCAACTTTTTTGATAAACATCCGGAAGTGTTGGCACAATTGGATTTGAGTCACTCAAGTGGTGCTGCAATTTCGTTGATTGAACGCCAAGTTGGTGTGTTGCGTAAAGAAAATAAAACCTTGCGTAATCAAATCAAATCATTGGTCAATGTTGCGAAACAAAACGACGATTTAATGCAAAAAATTCATAGCTTGAGTATGAGTTTATTGAAAGCCGTGAGTATTGAAGAATTTTTGGAAATTATTCATAGTCAATTGGAAACGGATTTTGATGCGGATTTTGTTGCAGTGCGTTTATTGAATAACGAAATTAGTCAAGCTGCTCCTGCCGATATACTGCTTGATCCAAGCGATGAGGTTTATCCATTATTTGACAGCATTCTGAATCGTGGCAAACCAATTTGTGGGCGTTTGAATCGCCAACAATTGCAATACTTGTTTGCCGATGACGCCGAAGAAGTCGTGTCCGTGGCGGTTGTACCTTTATTTTATAGTACACCAAAAGGTTTATTGGCTATTGGCAGTCGTGATGCCGAGCGTTTTCGTGCGGGAACATCGACAACATTCTTAAACCAACTTGGCGATATGGCCGGTTTGAGTTTGAATCGTTTTGCCTAAATAGAATTGTTAAGCATAAAAAAGGCAGCGCTTGGCTGCCTTTTTTTGTGTTTGCAAAAAATGATTTAATCAATTTCAACAATGCTGCTAAACGCATAATCCGGCAAACGTGGAAATGTCTGCACCGGGAATTCACCTGTGAGTGAATGCAAGAAAGCTTCAATATCGGCGACTTGTTTATTGCTCAAGTCTTTATTCAACTGAGTTTTAGCCATGACACGAATCGCTTCGCTTAAGGTTTCAACTTTACCATTATGAAAATACGGTGCAGTTATAGCGACATTGCGCCACGTAGGTACGCGCCACATATTCTTATCGGATGCGTCTTTGGTTACGCCATAACGCCCCAAGTCTGATGCTAAATCATATTTCTTTTCATAACTGCTACCACTGTAGGTTGGAAATTTTTGTAAAAACGGCGTTCCTGCCGGTAACGCAGGTCCTGAAAAATTAGGGCCATTGTGACAAGATGTACAACCTACTGACTCAGCAGTCTTCATGCCGCGCACCGCTTGATCAGTCATAGCGGTTTTATCACCACGCATATAACGATCGAAAGGGCTATTCGGCGTTATTAATGTTCGTTCATAGGTGGCAATCGCTTTGGCCATATTGTCATAAGTGACCGGGTCTTCACCAGCAAATACGGCTTTAAAACTTTGCACATATCCAGGAATAGATTTAATACGCTTCACTGCGGCATCGGCTGATGGCATAGCCATTTCTACATGCGCCAGAATTGGGCCTTTGGCTTGATCTTCCAATGTCGCTGCACGACCATCCCAGAATTGTGCGCTTAAGAAAGCTGCATTCCACACCGTTGGCGCGGAACGTCCACCTTTTGCACCGGCCACACCCACTGATACTGAACGATTGTCGGTACCGCTAGACATAACGTTGTGACAGGAATTACATGAGATAGTACCATCGATTGATAACCGTGGATCGAAAAAAAGTTGTTTACCTAATTCGATTTTTGCTGCAGTCATGGGATTATCTGCAGGTATGGGTGGATTCGCAGGTAATGGTTCGAAGGCCTGTGCGGTAAAACTCATCGCTATGGACGTTAGTGCAAAACTAAAAATATTTTTCATGATTTGACTCCTCTACCTAAAAAATTCCCAAAAAAACTATTTCGCAGGTCAGGCCGTTGGAGGGGTTAACCACTGAGGGGGGAGATTCTACGACCCAGCCCGCAAAATAGTATTAATTGAAAAACGAGCCTATTTTGCTGATTTAGTGGGAATTAGTGAAATCGTTTGTGTCAATTGCATTGATAGGTAAAAGTTATCAAGTATTGCTTATTGGTTGGTTATACCTAAGTGTGAGACTGGGTTAATCACCTTTAACTCGTGCGGGGAAGGCCTTAGGGGATCGGCAAACCAATGACTTTTTGCTGGGGTCAGTTGTATTTGCTACATGGCAAAAACACTTAAAGTCTTAAACGCTATTAAACTCATGTGCTTAGTATAAATAATGATGCAAAAAACACCGGATGGTCACAACTAAGCCTAATCAAGAATCAACGATTTCAAGTGCCTCAGGCAATAAGAAACAATTGATGTTTCTGTGAACGCTATGATTGATACTTATATGCTAAAGTCCTGCTAAATTAATTATTTTGTATTGATGAAAAAGGACATGCTCAATGCAAATCGCACTCGTGCAGATTGGATCCCGATCGGGTGACATTGAATGGAATATACAGCAGCACCATCGTGTGTTAAATCAATTGCGTGATCTTGATTTAGATTTAATTATTTTTCCTGAGCTGTCTTTGTGTAATTATGAACCGACAATAGCCTCGTCATGTGCAATTAAAATGAATGATGCTCGGCTCGAAGTTTTTCAAACTTATGCCAATGATAGCAAAACAAGCATTGCTGTTGGTTTACTTAGTAAGATGCAAACAAAACCGATGATCTCTGTACTTTTCTTTCAGGCTCATCATAGTCGACGCATATTCAGTAAGCAGTATTTGCATGCCGATGAGTTGGAGTTTTTCACACCAGCGGAAAAAGCATCAGTCATTTTACCGATGCCACAAAAAACAGCATTAGCTATTTGTTATGAATTAAGTGTTGATGCGCATATGGAACAAGCTGCTGCGCAGCGAATGGAACTGTACATAGCCACGGTTGCCAAAACGGTTAGCGGCATTGAGTCGGCTAAACAAAGACTTTGTATGCAAGCAAAAAAATACAATGTGCCAATACTGGTGGTCAATAGCATCGGCTATTGCGAAGGTAAACCTGCCGGTGGTGGCAGTATGATTATTGCGCCAAATGGTGAAGTGATGGCGATGCTGAGTCAAGATCAGGCCGAAGTGTTAATTTATGATAGTCAGCAGCAATCACATTCGACAATGACGATTGAAATATAACTAGAAAAATGGATGGGCGAATGGATATTGTTCTTGTCAATGAAAAAAACTGGCCACTTTATCTTCAACTCGTTCAATATTATGAAGCGGAATTTTCAGCGATTACTCAGAAAAAACCCAATGCGCAAGGTTTATTTGAATTGGATGTGCAACCAGGCCCTGAAGTTAATGGCTACTTATTATTGATCGATGGTCTACCTGCGGGATTGGCAGCAATAAAGACGATTCAAACCCACCAATATGAAGTTTGTGAGTTTTATATTATTCCTTCTTTTCGCCAACAAGGCTTGGGTAGACATTTTGCACACGGAATATGGAAGTCATCGCCTGGTGAGTGGCAAGTCAAACAAATACAAGGCGCAGCCTACGCCACTCTTTTCTGGCGAAAAGTAATAAACGATTTTTCTCCTGCTGATTCTTATGAAGATCAGTATATGGATGCTTATTGGGGTCAGGTAACAAGACAAACATTCCATGTTGTTTCATAGAATAAATAGCCATGCTTACGAATGGACAATACAAAAGGAGTTGCTGTCGTGAGTGAAAAAATACTCAATATCACCAATGGCGATTGCGCAGTCGATGTGTTTAAACAGGCCAAGCTTCTCGGTGATTATTTGCCTTGGCGAGATATTTTATACGAAGGGCCAGTACCCGCCGTTCAATCATTGACTGAGCTCTCTAAAATACGTGCTGAATATATTTCGCAACAAGGTTGGGGTGAATTTTCAGTTGTTCATCGTGATTTTATGCAGCGAGATGACGTTCTAGCAACGCATGGTGATTATGATAAAGTCATTTTGTGGTTTGAACATGACTTGACGGATCAATTGCAGTTGATGCAATTATTGCATTGGTTTCACGATAATCTTGATGCAACAACACAATTGAATTTAATTTGTGTTGATCAATATTTAGGGCCGCTTTCGCCAGAAGCAATGTTAGCTTTACGTTCTTATGAAACCGTTGTTAGTCGGGCGCAACTTGAATCAGGTAAAAAAGCCTGGGATGCTTTTTGTCACAACACACCGGAGCAATGGTGTGCACTATTAGACGCTGACACTGGCGTTTTACCCTTTTTCGATGCTGCCGTTCGACGTATGTTAGAAGAGTTTCCCAGTTGTGTGAACGGGCTGTCGCGAAGCGAACAGCAAGCCTTGGAAATAATTAGCCAGGGCGAGCAGCGGCCAGGACGAGTTTTTGCTGAAAACCTAAATCGCGAAGAGAAACGTTTTATGGGTGATTCAAGTTTTTGGAATTTGTTACGAGGGTTTTTAGAAAGTTCACCCAATTTATTATCGTTACCATCCGGGAAATGTTTAAGCTTGCCGACTAGCCCTGATCAAAAGCTGAGTATTACCGAAACTGGGCAAGTTGTTTTAAAAGGTGAAATGAATTTTTTACAAGTCCGTCCCATTGATCGTTGGATTGGAGGTGTACATTTAACAATGGACGATAGTTGGTGCTGGGATGCGAGTATGCAAACCGTAAAACAACTAAAGTAATGATGCAAGTTGGATGCGAATACCATATGATATACAAAGCTATAATTGCTGTGAATGTTGTCAATACAGCAATAATCATCGATCTGTGTGCATTAGGAAGTACTTGCTCAGCTTCTGTATTATGTTTTTCAATCGATGAATTCGATCGTGAATTTTCTTGATCGAAGATGAAGGCATAAGAAAAATAAACTAGACAAAGGAATGGTAATGAAAAAACAAGGATCATGCGGGTGTGGAGCGGTTCAATATTCTTTTGAAGCGAATAAACCTAGAATTATTAATTGCCACTGCTCCATGTGTCGTGCCTTTAACGGAGCAGCGTTTAGTACCTATGTGATCATACCTGCTGACAGTTTTTCTTTTCGCGATGAAGCCGCCCATCTTGCCAGTTATTGCAAAGAAAATGCGACTAAATTTTTCTGTCGCGAATGTGGTAGTCCGGTTTTTAACAGCCACGCTAAATATCAAACAATTCGCTTAATTCATTTTGGCAGTATTCATGATAGCAGTGATATTCAACCAAAACTGAATGTATGGTGTGAAAACCATTTGCAGTGGAGTATGCGCTTGGATCAATTAAAAAACTTTGAACATGGCATGGCATGAGAGTCATGATAGAAGTTGTGTGTAGGCAGGCAGGGTTTGATAAGGCTGCGGAACTTGCACCTTTGCGCTTTAAATTTATAATGTGATAATGAGTGAAGAAAAATTATGTGCTTTCTCAAAACCCATACTTGGGGATTGGTGCCGCTGTTCACAGGCGCGTCTCGCTGAACATTGTTCGGGTAAGATGAACTGTGGCGCAGACACATCGGTTTGGCGTGAATGCGAAAATCTGAGTCAGATCCTACGGCAAAACTCGCGTTTTGTTTTTGGCCTCAGTCAGCTCGAAAATAATTTGACGCATCAACAAATGATGAAAATCCGCTGTGGTGGTTTGTTAGGCATGCAAAAAGTATTGGGTAAATACAATGGCGAGCCGCCCGTGGTTCGAGAAATTGTCGGCGATACCCTCATGCGTTATGGGCGTTTGGAAAATTTTCCCTATAGCGAAATTATGCCTTTCATTAAGGCCTTTAGTCTGCGCGAGAAACAACGTAAACGTTAGGTTGTTGTTAGCGCGCATGATCCGTAGCATGGTTTTAAATAAGGATCGTCTAATTACAATTCAATACATGCTCAGGTGTTGGAATTGTCGCTTTTTCTAATTTTTGAATGATGAGACTAGCAAGCCAAGCCCGTGACGACTTAGCTCAATTCACTAGACATGGGCGAGCATCTATCTGTAATACCTTTCGAATAGGGTGGTTTGGTTAAAACAATATGCTAATCTAATTCTATCCAATGGTTTGCAAGTGAGTACTAGCAAACTAGAATAGTGTGATTTTTGTTATACCACAGACTATCCTGATTAAATTACTAAAGAATTAATAATGAAACTGGTTTAGCACTCCCTCAATCGTGTAAAATGCCTGATTCGACACCAGAAAAGGAGAATGTCAGTGGAACAAATGCGTGGCACAACGATTTGTTCAGTGCGCCGAGGTAATGCTGTGGTCATTGGTGGTGATGGCCAAGTGAGTTTGGGTAATACCGTCATGAAAGGCAATGCCCGCAAAGTGCGCCGTTTGTATCACGATAAGGTTATCGCAGGTTTTGCTGGCGGTACTGCTGATGCGTTTACTTTGTTTGAGCGTTTTGAAGGGAAACTGGAAAAGCACTCGGGCAATTTGGTGCGTTCTGCCGTGGAATTAGCCAAAGATTGGCGAACAGATCGTGCATTACGCCGTCTTGAAGCCTTACTGGCAGTGGCCGATGAACAGAGTTCCTTGATAATTACCGGTAATGGCGATGTGATTGAACCTGAACACGATGGTTTAATTGCGATTGGTTCCGGCGGTGGTTTCGCACAGGCTGCGGCTCGTGCGCTATTGGATGATAGTGAACTCAGCGCCCGTGAAATTGTGGAAAAATCTTTACGAATCGCTGGTGATATTTGCATTTATACTAATCAGAATTTAACCATTGAAGAATTAACAACAGCATAAAAGGTTTAATAAAGCGCTATGTCTGAAATGACACCAAGAGAAATCGTACAAGAACTGGATAAACATATTATTGGTCAAACCGAAGCGAAACGCTCGGTGGCGATTGCTTTGCGTAACCGTTGGAGACGCTCCCAAGTCGAAGAAAGTTTGCGCCCGGAAATTACCCCAAAAAATATTTTAATGATTGGCCCTACTGGTGTGGGCAAAACTGAAATTGCGCGGCGTTTGGCACGTTTAGCCAATGCCCCGTTTGTAAAAGTTGAAGCAACTAAGTTTACTGAAGTCGGTTATGTTGGTCGCGACGTGGAATCCATTGTGCGTGACCTCATTGATATATCAATTAAACTCACGCGTGAAAATGCCATGAAACATGTACGTCATCGAGCAGAAGAAGCGGCAGAAGAAAGAATTCTTGATGCTTTGCTACGACCTGCGCGTACACCGAATATCTATGATGAACGGCCCGCCAGCGAAGAACAATCGGCTACACGGCAAAAGTTTCGAAAAATGCTGCGCGAAGGTAAGCTCGATGATAAAGATGTGGAAGTGGAATTGCGTGAACCGGCGATAGGCGTGGAAATCATGACGCCACCGGGCATGGAGGACATGACCAGTCAATTGCAGTCAGTTTTTCAAAACCTTAACTCAGGCCGCACCAAAACTCGTTCGCTAAAAGTTAAAGAAGCGTTGAAATTGGCCACTGAAGACGAAGCCGCGAAAATGATCAATGAAGATGAGATCAAGCAAATCGCATTACAGGCCGTGGAAGATAATGGCATCGTGTTTCTTGATGAAATGGATAAAATTTGTAAACGCAGTGAAACCAGTGGTGGCGATGTTTCACGTGAAGGGGTGCAAAGAGATTTGTTGCCTTTGGTTGAAGGCTGCACCGTATCCACTAAATATGGCATGATTAAAACCGATCATATTTTATTTATCGCCTCGGGTGCATTTCATTTATCCAAACCTTCAGATTTGATTCCTGAGTTACAAGGACGCTTACCTATTCGCGTTGAACTCAGCGCATTGACGACTAAGGATTTCGTGAGGATTCTAACGGAACCCGATGCATCCTTGACTAAACAATATCAAGCTTTAATGCAAACCGAAGGTGTTGAACTCCTATTCGAAGCTGACGGAATTGCACGAATCGCCGAGGTTGCCTGGGAAGTGAATGAACGCACCGAAAATATTGGCGCGCGACGTTTGCATACTGTTATAGAGCGTTTGCTGGAAACGATTTCTTTTGAAGCATCAGATAAATCTGGAGAAAGCGTTACCATTAATCGTGATTATGTGGACCAACATTTGGCCACTTTAGTCGAAGATGAAGATTTAAGTCGATACATCCTATAGGGAAAAAACATGTCAAAACATACACCGACCGAAATAAAGTTACATCAGAAATCCCACGTACTTGAAGTTGCGTTTGACGACGGTCAGCGCTTTAATCTGTCTTGTGAATACTTGCGAGTATATTCGCCTTCTGCTGAAGTTCGTGGACATGGTCCTGGGCAGGAAGTGCTGCAATTAGGTAAGGAAGATGTCAATATTGAACGCATCGAACCTGTTGGTACTTATGCAATCAAACCGGTGTTTGATGATGGGCATGATACGGGTATTTATTCTTGGGAAACGCTTTATGACCTTGGAACAAACCAAGCGAGCTATTGGCAGGAATATTTACAGCGTTTGCAAACCGCTGGTTATTCACGAAAAGAAAAAGCCAATTAAAGGAGTATTATGAGCGATTCCAAGTCTGATAACACCACTCACTTCGGTTATCAACAAGTTAAAACCGAAGAAAAAGCATCAAAGGTGGCCGGTGTATTTCATTCGGTGGCACAACGGTATGACGTGATGAATGATTTAATGTCACTCGGCGTGCATCGAATTTGGAAACGTATCACACTTGAATTTGTGCGACCTCGACTCGGACAAAAAGCTTTAGACTTGGCCGGAGGTACGGGAGATATTGCCGCATTGATTGCACCTAAGTTAGGCGATACCGGTGAAATGGTTTTGTCTGATATCAATAGTTCCATGTTGGGCTTGGGTCGTGATCGCATGATGAATGAAGGGCAAGTGGCTAATACCCGTTTTGTGCAAGCAGACGCACAAAATTTGCCTTTTCCTGATAATTATTTTGATTTTATTACCATTGGTTTTGGTTTGCGCAATGTTACGCACAAGGATCAAGCCTTGGCTTCCATGTATCGGGTGTTAAAGCCCGGCGGAAAATTACTAGTTTTGGAATTTTCTAAACCCACCTTGCCTGGTCTAAAACCTATTTATGATTTTTACTCGTTTCAACTTCTACCTCGCATTGGGAAGTTGGTGGCCAATGATGCAGAAAGTTATCAATACCTGGCCGAGTCTATTCGCATGCATCCCTCGCAAGAAGAGTTGAAGGCCATGATGCAAGCGGCAGGCTTTAGTCACTGTGACTATAGCAATATGTCCGGCGGCATAGTGGCTTTGCATCGAGGTTATAAAATTTGAATCAAACCTATGCCGAACCCTGGCGTCGCCTGGTGGCGCAATTGATTGATGGAATATTATTTACCCTAGTGTTTGGTTTAATCAGTGGTTTAGTGTTTGGTCGTAGTGTTAATAGTCAATTTTCTGATACGGTATTGTTTTCCTGGGATGTGCATCAGTGGTTTGAACAATTTTTATTTTTTTTAGTCTGTGTTGTGATGTGGGTGCGGTGGCAAGCGACGCCCGGGAAATTGATTTTAGGTTGTTATGTTGTTGATGCAGATACTGGTCAAGCAGTGACATGGTTGCAAGCCGGTGTGCGTTATCTTGCCTATTTTGTTTCACTGTTACCGTTGGGCTTAGGTTTTTTGTGGATCTTATGGGATAAACGCAAACAAGGATTTCACGACAAATTGGCACGTACCGTTGTTGTCAATCAGCCGATCCGGAACGAAGAAGATGAATCACAAAAATCTTTACGACAATTGTTGAAGGAAATGCAATGAGAATTCCTCACGCTTTGTTATCCACGCTTGAAATTGCATTGAACCGTGCGCTTGCACTCGATCCGGATTCCATGGCGCGTATTCAGCGCTTGAGCGGAAACGTGGTATGCCTGGATATTCAGGGTATTGATTTGCAAATTTTCATCGCAATGAATTTTGACGGCATACAACTACTTAATGAAATTGAACACGTCGCTGATGCAACAATACGCGGTAAATTATTCACGCTTGGCCACCATGTGTTGACTAAAAAGAAACAAGCATTTTTTAGTGGTGATATTGTTATTGAAGGTGATATGGAATTGGGTCGCCAAGTACAACATCTGTTGAACCAATTAGATATTGATTGGGAAGAAGGTTTGTCTCATATGCTTGGTGATGTTGCTGCGCATCAACTGGCGACGATGGGGCGAGATTTTTTTTCATGGATAAAAAAAGCAGGAGCGCATTTAGCTATGGATAGTGCTGAGTTTGTGCAACATGAAAAAAATTATGTACCATCAAAATATGAAGTTGAAAGTTTTTTGTATCAAGTCGACGATTTGCGAGGACAGGTTGATCGTTTGAGTCAGCGAGTGCAAAAATTAAGGCAAGCAGGAGAATCGAGTTAGTGATTAAACCTGCGCAGTTGTTTCGAGTGCTGCATATTAATCGTGTATTAGTGCGTCATGGCCTAGACGAGATTATTCTAGCAACCCACTTGTTTCGTCCTGTGCGAATGGTACAGTTGATTTTTCCTTGGCGTTGGTTTCGGCGTCACCAGCAACCCCAGGCTGAGCGGATTCGATTATGTTTAGAAGATTTGGGGCCAATATTCATTAAGTTTGGGCAAATGTTATCGACTCGTCCTGACTTATTGCCAGTTGATATCGCCCAGGAACTGGCAAAATTGCAGGATCAGGTGCCACCCTTTTCGATTCACGATGCTCGTCAAAGAATCTCGCAAGCACTCGGTGACTCTATTGAAAATTTATTCGCTGAGTTTGAGGATAAACCGTTGGCATCTGCGTCTATTGCGCAAGTGCATGCGGCAACACTGAATAGCGGTGAGCGCGTCGTGGTTAAGGTGGTGCGTCCTGGCATTGAAAAAATTATTAAACGCGATATTTCTTTGTTGCATACATTAGCGGACTTGGCGGAACGTTATTGGTCGGAAGCGCGTCGCTTACGCGCCAAGGAAGTAGTCGCCGACTATGAAAAAACCATTATCGATGAATTAGACTTGCAGCGAGAAGCCGCGTCGGCGTCTCAATTGCGGCGTAATTTTAAGAACTCCAAAGATCTATATATTCCAGATATCTATTGGTCCTACACGCGTCACTCAGTGATGGTGATGGAGCGCATATCTGGAATACCCATTGGTGATGTGAATGCTCTAAAGCAAGCCGGTATTGACTTGAAATCCTTGTCTGAACGAGGCGTGGAAATATTTTTCACCCAAGTGTTTAAACATAATTTTTTTCATGCGGATATGCATCCGGGGAATATTTTCGTTGCTAATGATGGTCAGTATATCGCCGTTGATTTTGGTATCGTTGGTAGTCTGACGACAGAAGATCAGCGGTATCTTGCAGAAAATTTTCTTGCTTTTTTTAATCGTGATTATCGTCGCGTAGCAGAATTGCATGTGTTGTCAGGTTGGGTGCCCACAGGAACCCGTATCGAAGAATTCGAATCTGCGATTCGCACGGTGTGCGAGCCTATTTTTGAAAAACCCTTAAAAGATATTTCGTTTGGACAAGTGTTGTTACGTTTGTTTCAAACGGCGCGACGCTTTGATATGGAAATTCAGCCGCAATTAGTATTATTGCAAAAAACATTGCTGAATATTGAAGGTTTGGGTCGTGAGTTAAATCCGGAGCTGGATTTATGGCAGACGGCTAAGCCTTTTCTTGAAAACTGGATGTTGGATCGTGCGGGGCCAAAAGCGGTTTTAAAATCGTTACGTCAACAATTTCCCGGATGGTTGGAGCAGTTGCCACAAGTGCCAGATCTAGTATATAACGCGTTGTCAGCGCTAAATCAAAGATCTGATGCCAGATCCAACCTCCAAGCAGAAACGCAAACAGGTCACAGCAAAACCTTGATTACTAGCATTGTCTATTCTTCTTTTTTTATCGCCAGTTTGATCGCTTTTGTATTGAGTTTACTGCTAGCAAATAACGCAGTCCCAGTTGTTGCCAGTTTGTCTTTATGGAGTTGGTTTTTTGCAGCCGGTACTCTTGTTGTTCTGAGTCTGCTAGTACGTTTAATTAGACGACTTTAAATGGGAATCAACGCATGGATTATCGTTATCCTTGGCGTGATGGAAATGTTTTTGATTTGCTAGTGGATGGCAGTCGTTATTTTCCAGTCATGATTCAATCGATCGAGCAGGCTAAACATGTTGTCCTGTTGGAAATGTATTTGGTTGAATCGGGGCATATTAGTTCAGCTTTCATTCATGCCTGTATTCAAGCTGCCAACAACGGCGTTAGCGTTTATATACTCCTGGACGACTTCGGTTGCCGTGGATTAAAAATGAGTGATCGTGAGTTGCTCAATCGACAAAACATATCAACTTATTATTACAATCCCATGCGTTATGGCCGACTTCGGCGTGCATTTTTTCGTGATCACCGTAAATTACTAGTCGTTGATGCCAAAGTCGGTTTCATTGGTGGAAGTGGTTTAACAGACGACTTCTATGCGCAATATGCAAAAAACCACAAGCCTTGGCATGATCTCATGGTGCAGTTAAAAGGGCCTTGCTTAACTGATTGCGTCGATATGTTTTTGCATACTTGGAGGCAAGCCCAAGGCGATATTCTAAAAATCCAGCCCTTTAATGTTCACCAATATGTGCATGGCGTGACCGGGCGCTTGACCCAGACTCAAGGTAAAGGCACACAAGAAATTAAAACTTCCTTGCTTAAACGTTTGCGTTCGGTCGAACGTAGTGTGTTTTTATCAACCGCGTATTTTGTTCCATCCCATAAAATCCGACGTGCCTTGAAAAGTGCAGCTCGACGTGGTGTTCATGTGAATTTATTATTACCGGGTCGCTTCACAGATCATCCTGCGGTGCGCCATGCCGGTCGTCGGTTTTACGCAAGCTTACTAAAGGCCGGTGTGAATATTTATGAGTATCAGCCACGTTTTTTGCATGCAAAGGTTTTGCTTTGTGATAATTGGGCTAGCATTGGTTCGAGTAATATTGACCGCTGGAATTTTCGTTGGAATTTGGAAGCCAATATTGAAATCGATGATCCTCAGTTTGCCAAAGTAGTGACGGACTGGTTTGAGCTCGGTTTTTCGGATAGTCAACGTTTTCAATATTCAAGCTGGCATCAGCGTCCCTGGTTGTCTAAAATCTTGGAGTGGTTTTGGGGGAAAGTTGATATACTATTGGATCGGGTTACACGTAGGTGAGTTATATGCAACGGTTTTGTTGTTCCATTTTAAATTTTTCTAAATTTAAGCAAGTATACACACTCATAGGGATTTTGTTTGTATTCAGTTTTTTTAGTGCAAAAACTGCATATGCTGAAACTGATATCGACACACCTAAACCCCCGGCTTGCCCTTGTGCCAGCCATGCTCACTTGCAGAATCTTAATCAAATTCTTGCGTGTTACCCCAATCAACTTTGTCAAAATAATCGTATGGAATTGGAAACAGCTATGCGTATTAAGGGGCGTTATTTGCTAGAAGCCTTAAAGCAATATATGGCGTTGGCGAATAATGGTCAGTTGCGCGATGAAGAAAGACATTATGTTGAGCAACGCATAATCGAAGGAAAAGACCATGTCGATCAAATTACAAATCTGATCGAATTTACAGGGCATAATAAATTGTTAGAGCCGCTTTATCTCGATTTTGATTACCCGGAAAATAATTATCATCGTCAGTATCATGCCTTTAATCTAGGATTTGAGTACATCACCTTTTCCGAGATTTTCCAGCGCGGATTTCCTCGCATTGGTTTAATGGCCTATCGGCGATTTGGGCCGACCCCAATTATGCGTGAAGGTATTCATTACTATGGCATGCATATGCGTGCCACCTTGCAGCTCACCAGTTCCGGTGAGCAAACCGGCTCTGAGGCTGAAACAGTATTAACAAATACGCTAGAAGCTGATGTAGAGACTTTTGTGCCCTTGTTTCATTCTTTGATTCGTCTGGATGCGACACTAAGCGATTTAATCGGGCCGATACTTTCTCTAGGTATACGTAAACGGGATGATGAAACACGATCCCGTGCGCGAGTGTATTTAGGCTTTCGTAATGCAATCAACCCCGAGACTTATTTTGATGCACTATTAGGCCAAAGCGAAGGTTTGGCCTCAAAACGCATGGAGTTACGTTTGCAATTACCCATGTATAAGTTTGCCAATGGTTCACGAATTTTCTTTGGTGGAATCGTTAATATGGCCATTCCCGGCACTGATCCAAAAGATGATCAAGACGTGGTTAGGTTTTATTTGGATTGGAATGCCGACTTTGAAAAAATCATTGAAGGCCTAGGCGGCGCGGTCGGTATCTAATGCGGGTTTTTATTACAGGCGCAAGCGGCTTTTTGGGCGCCAGGGTTTTAAAACAGGTTTTACAAAAAAGCTGGCATGCCACTATTCTTCTGCGTGATGCAAATAAAGCGTCTGCATATGAGAACGATAATATTCGGGTGGTGCTTGGTGATTTGGAAAATCTTAACTCCTGGAAATCCACACTTGAATCTATCGATGTAGTTATTCACTGTGCTGCGCCGCTAATATTTTGGGGGCCGTGGCGACTCTATGAACAAGGCATTGTTCAAGCGACGCAAGGTTTGTTTCAAGCGGCTGAACAGGCTACCGTCAAACGGTTTGTTTTCATTAGCTCTGAGTCGGTACTACAAGACCGAAAGCCACTGCTGGATATTGACGAATCGGAACCCTATCCGAAACAGCCGAATTCTTATTATGGTCTAGCGAAAAAACAAGCTGAACAATTGCTGCTTAAACAAGATAGTGCAACTCAAGTTATTATTTTGCGCCCCACATTTATTTGGGGGGTGGGTGTGGCGGCATTGGAAACCATGAAGGCGAAAATAGCGTCAAAGCAATTTATGTGGGTGGACCATGGCCGCAGTATGTTTGAAATGGTTCACGTAGACAATGTGGCTCATGCCTGTGTTTTAGCCTGTGAATCCGGTCAAGATAAAGGCGTTTATTTTATTACCGATGATGCACCTCAGACAGTGCAAACCTTTTTAAGCAAATTGTTTCAAGCCAAACAAATAAGTAACCCAAATAAAAATATTCCTCGGATTTTGGCGCTACTATCAGCAATTGGTTGTGAAACATTGTGGCGTCTATTTGGCTTGAAATCGACACCGCCGATTACCCGCTTTGACGTAGCATTTGTCGCCATGCCACGGCGTTATAAAATTGACAGAGCTAAGCGAGAACTAGCCTATAGACCTGTTATTGACCAAGAAACGGGACTTAAGCAACTAACTTAAATTTAAACAAGGAAATTCATCCCTGGAGCTTGGAAAAAGCCAATCGAATCTCTATACTTTAGTAATACACATAAAAAAATGACTGTTCATATCTTTATGAACGTGGGGAAAATCAACAAAATTATTACGGAAGATAATAATTTGATTCAAGGGAAGGGGACCTCTCATGTATTGCGTTCGTCAATTGCAATTTGCGGTAATAACCGTAAGTTTGCTACTTATTTTTGCTTGTTCTGAACATATACCACCAACAACAATTGCAGGACCAACGACTGAAACTTCTGCCGAAGTAAACGGATATATTATTCGAAATAATGGTGAGCGAGTGTCATCTAATGCGGCCCCAATCACTATCAAGCAAGGGCATGATGGACTTGAACCAAGTCATGTCCGTGGTGCACGGATTTATGATGATTTTACTATAGAACTGGATCAGGCAGTTGCTGGGCCGAATCCTATTGTTGCAATTGCCACCTCTGGACCTGCCGGTATTACGGATACGGATAGCTGGCGTTGCAGTCAATGTCATGGTTTTGATTATGAAGGTGGCGTGTTTTCCTTTAATAACGGTGCGACCAATAATTTATTGGAACTACAGGATGTACGTGGGAGGGACGAGGAATTCGTTATTGGTTTATTATTTAATGGCTTTGACATGTGGGATGGCGCTGCCGTGCAGAACGTGCATAATTATTCCGCCCTTTTAACACCGCAAGCCATGGTCGACGTTGCTGATTTTGTAGTTAACGAAATCTATGATACCCATATGTATATTCGCGCACCGAGTAGTGGAAGCCTAGGTGATATGGCCGAGGGAAATGCGGTTTACAACAGTCTAATTGATGCAGCGGGCGTGTCTCCTATTGTCCGGGTTGATGGTTCAGGTTTTAATTGCGTGAGCTGTCATGGTGTCGATGGCTTAGGGGTTGCCGGGATTGATTTGAGAGCTAGTGCTTGGAATGATCCTTTTCAATTTTTACATCGGACAAATTTTGGCTCTCCACGTTCCCTCGCAGCATTTCCAGGATTTACCGTGGATGTCAGTGTTATGCCCGGATTGTATGAGTTGATACTCACTGACGGTTTGCATTTTGGAGGGCCTGAACAGGCAGCAGCAGCCATGATGGTGGTGCAAATGTTCTAGTTTGTATTTTAGCAAACCCAGTCATTCTCAATAATAAAGAGCCCGGTACGATTTTTCATCGTATCGGGTTTTTTGTTATTATCATTTATAGCTTTTACATAGATAGTAAACAAAAAGTAGCGATTTTTTAGCTTCCTGCTGTTATATATGAACAATCAAAGCGTTTGTCACTGCCTAAAACCATTCAGTATGGAATATGGAAGAGAAAGGTTTACAAGTGAAACGTGGGTATTTAGTGTTACAAAATGACTGGATCGATGAAGCATTGTGAAGTTAATGTGGTAAATTATGTCAAGCCCTATACTTAGCACCAAACTTTTTATACCAACAGTACGTTCGCATAGTGTTGAGCGGACACGTTTGCTTGAGCGCATGAATGAGGGGGTAGGACGTTGTTTGAGCCTAATATCGGCTTCAGCAGGTTTTGGTAAAACAACGCTGGTTATTCAATGGATCACTCACTATCAAAAGACAGTTGCCTGGTTCTCGCTTGATGAAAACGATAATGATACGCATCGATTTTTGGTTTACTTCATTAAGGCATTACAAACGGTTGTACCGAATTTGGCTGAGAACGTAGTAGTTACGCTTCAGTCCTCGCAAACGCCCGATTTAGACAATTTAATCACAATTCTTCTGAATGAGATTAGTGCCACAAATCAAGAAATCATTCTTGTGCTTGATGATTATCATCTTCTCGATTGTCGGAGCGTCGATGAAATGATGATAAAGATCCTTGAGTATAAACCGCCAAGGTTTCACATTATTATTACCAGCCGAGAAGATCCCAATTTCCCTTTGGCTAAATTAAGAGCTCGCAATCAGCTCAATGAAATTCGGGTGGCCGATTTACGCTTTACTCAGTCTGAAACTGCTGAATTTCTAAGTGTGTCTACAGATTTGAATTTAGCAAGCGAGCATGTTGCTTCGCTTGAGTCACGCACGGAAGGTTGGATTGTTGGTTTACAACTAGCGGCTATTTCTTTGCGAGAACAAAAAAATGTTTCGGCATTTGTGAACTCGTTTGCGGGAAGTCATCGATTTGTTTTGGATTACCTGCTTGAAGAAGTATTGAACCAACAAACTGAATCGGTGCAGAATTTTTTGTTGCGAACGTCGGTGCTTGAGCGCATATCTAGTGCCTTGTGTGATGCGGTGTTGCAGGATAAGCAGCAAGCGAGTCAAGAATATTTGGAACATTGCGAGCAGTCCAATCTATTCTTGATTCCTTTGGATGTTCAGCGGCAATGGTATCGTTATCATCATTTATTTGCGGACATATTACGGCTTCGTTTGCAAAAACTCAATCCATCGCTGGTGAATCAGTTATATCAGCGTGCCAGTGAATGGTGTTATGCGAATGGCTATGAAGATGATGCAATTCGTTATGCGTTAAAGGCGAAACACTTTGATCGTGCTGCTGATCTTTTAGAATTAGCTTGGCCAGGAATGGAGCGTTATGTCATGACGGCTCCATGGTTGACTTGGGCAAAACAGATTCCGCAAGCCATTCTTCTACAAAGGCCCGTTTTAGCAACTAATTATGCCTGGGCATTATTGGATGTGGGTGAGCTTGAGCAAAGTGAGCACTACCTGCAATTAGTAGAAGCGATGCTGGAAATAGCCAATGATTTTCAAGTAAAGTTAAAGCAACCTGCATTGAGCGTTTATTTGGATGAACAACAGTTTCAAGATATACCCGTAACCCTAGTTTCTGCTCGTTCATTTTTAGCGCTTGCACAAGGTCAGCTTGTAGATGCAGTTAAACATGCGCAACAAGTTTTAAGCATGGCAGCAGCAAATGATATTCAAAAACGTTTTGCCGCAACAGCTTTGATGGGTTTGGTATATTGTACCAAAGGTGATTTGGATGCGGCCTATCAGACATTTTATCAAAGCATGGCAGGTATGCGCAAAGCGGGGTTTGTTAATGAGAGCGTGGGTGGTTGTTTTATTCTTGGCGATATAAAAATGATACAAGCTCGGTTGGATGAAGCGGAACGCATTTATCTACAGACCAAACAAAGCATGGATGTCGGCGAGCCACTCCCGCAGGGTGCAGCCTATATTTATTTGGGATTAAGCAAAATTCATCGTGAGCAAGGGCAACAACAATTAGCTGATGATAATTTGAATCGTGCTATCGATATTGATCGTGAAACGCCATTGCAACTCTGTCAGTACCGTATAGCATTAGCGCAAGTACGTGCGGCGCAAGCGCAAAAAGAGTTTGAGTTGGCTGTGCATTATGTGAATAAAGCAGAGCGACTATATTATCGAAATGTTGTGCCTGAGTTTCAACCATTGGATGCCATTAAAGCTAGACTATGGATACAGCAGGGCTACTTAGACGATGCTAATAGTTGGGCTACAGAAAAAAACTTAAGTGTAGATAATGTTTGTAATTTTCTTAGTGAATTTGACAACATCACTTACTTGCGGTTGTTGCTGGTCTCGCATCAACACAACCAACAGCAAGTACAGTTACAGCAATTATTAATATTTTCACAGAAAATATTGGATGCTGCGATGGAGGCGGGGCGTTTGGCCAGTGTGATGGAATTATATTTGATGCAGGCGCTTATCCACCAGCAGGCTGGCGATGAATCGGCTGCCCATGCAGCATTAGTGCGATCGTTCGATATTGCCCATCAACAGAATTACGTGCAATTATATCTAGATGAAGGGCCAGTGGTGATTAAGCTGTTGGCGAAGCTCAATCCGCATGAACGATTATTGCACTTTGTTGAGTTGCTAAGAGCAAAATTTGCCAATCACATTGGCAATGAAAAAGTTTCACCCGAAATTTACACAGGTGCTGCGCAGAAAGACACCCCAGAATATCAAGCATTTGGTCTAATTGAACCTCTAAGTAAACGCGAGTTGCAAGTTTTGCGTTTAATTGAACAGGGGCTATCCAATCGAGAAATCAGTGAACGGCTTTATCTTGCACTAAGTTCTGTCAAAGGTCATAACCAAAAAATATTCAATAAATTACAAGTGCAACGACGCACGGAAGCAGTGGCTAAGGCACGTGAACTATCCATCCTATAAGAATTGAATAAGTCTAAATTTTCC
>JAOUJM010000477.1 GCA_029883265.1 Gammaproteobacteria bacterium | reverse complement strand
GGCAGAAAGTTTAGAAGAAAGTCTTCAGGCAATTGCCGAGTTTCGCCAACCGGGCAATGAACCTTTGAAAGATAATCAAGTCGCCTGGCATTGGCTTAAACAAACACAATCGCTTATTCTTTCCAAACATGATAAAAAAACAGCAGCTCAGCTTGCAGCACGACGCGTATTTGGTGATGCACCAGGCGCTTATGGTGCAGGCGTCAATCGGCTAGTGGAACGTTCCGGCGCATGGGAAACTCGCGATGAAGTGGCACAGGCTTATATTCATCGCATGGGACATATTTATTCAGAAACCAACACGGGTTTTGCTTCGCATGAAGTATTTTCTAGTCTGTTAAAAAACGTAGAAAATACCTATCTTGGTCGTGCTTCCAATTTATATGGTTTATTGGACAACAATGATGCATTCGATTATTTGGGCGGTTTATCGCTTGCGGTTGAAACCGTTTCGGGGAACACACCTAATGCTCACGTGATTCAACACGCTGATGTCAATAATCCGAAAATGGATAACTTGCCCAGCGCATTGATTTCGGAATTACGTGGCCGGTTTTTAAATCCTCAATGGTTGACTGCACTAATGCAGCACGACTATGCAGGTGCTCGTACCATGGGCAGTGAGTTTTTGGAATATCTTTGGGGTTGGCAAGTAACGAATCCCGAGATTATTAAATCATGGATGTGGGATGAAGTTAAAAATGTTTACTTCGATGATAAATACAATATTGGCCTCGATGATTTTCTAGAGAAAAATCATAATGCTCATGTAAAAGCAAATATGTTGGCTATATTTTTAGTCGCTGCGCAAAAAGGTTTTTGGAAAACCGATCCTAACACTTTAAAAGAATTGGCGAATCAATTCACCCAACTTGTTTTAAAAAATGGCTTGCCTGGTAGTGGTCATACCCATGCGAAGCATCCCATGCTTCAATGGATACAGGAATTTATCAGTGAAGAATTAAAAGCATCTTTGCAAGCCTTAATTGAAAAAGATCAAATTGAAGTGGATGAGCCATCAACAAGCATTAGTAGCTTGACGCAGATTGATATGATCGATCAGCCTAAGAATAGACAGGCTGAAGAAATCAGTGCAGCGAACCCATCTACGCTGTGGTTGCAAAAACTATTAATTGTATTGTTTGCGGGTTTAATTATTCTATTTGGATTTTACCGTGGACAACAAACAAATCGGAGTATTTCCCATGTTTGATTCATTTTTATATCAAGCCTTACACCAGGTAGTATCCGTGTTACTCTACCCTGTGGTGGCTATCCTATTCGTGGTTGTTTGTGTGGCCTTAATGGATTTAGGCATGAGTGTAGGCGAATTTTTTAGTGGTTTGAAAAAACTACAAACAAGCTCCATCCCACATATCGAATCATTAGCACGTAAACGCATTGAACGTGCCGACTTAGTTACACGTACCGGCCCTATGTTAGGTTTAATGGGCACATTAATCCCTCTAGGACCAGGTCTCGCTGGTTTGGGTCAGGGGGATGTAAAAGTATTGGCTGATGCCGTGACAATTGCTTTTGATACGACGGTTATTGGTTTATTGGCCGGCGCCATTGGATTCGTCATTAGTCGTTTGCGTCGGCGTTGGTATGATGATCTTTTAAATCACATGGAAAGAAGTTAAAATGGCTAGAGCAAATCGCTGGTCCTATCAACGCTTTGATTCCCAAACCCAAGACCCCATGGCGCCCATGGCTAATTTTGTTGACATTATGCTGGTGTTTGCTTGTGGTTTAATTGCGGTCATTGTTGCGAATAATGGTGGACTTATGGCAGAGAATAAACAAGCCGGTCAGGAAATTAAAAAAGGCCAGGAAATTCCTCAATTACCCTCAGGTCTGGGTGAAGCAGGCAGTGGCTTCGAGTCGATTGGCCAAGTGTATAAAGATAGTAAAACCGGGAAAATGATTTTAATCAATCGAGACAATGAATAATACTATTGATTTAAAACAACGCCATGCCCAACGTATGGCGCGCAAAAAGCAAGTCATCGATGAACGTATTGCAAAAGCAACGATTGAAAAAGGCGTCGTGATTGTCAACACGGGTATTGGTAA
>JAOUJM010000024.1 GCA_029883265.1 Gammaproteobacteria bacterium | reverse complement strand
CGGTGGAAAACTGACACACTCGCTGCAATCGTCGCAACACGTTTGCCATATGCGAACCAAACACTCCACGATAAATATGCATTTCATCAATGACCACATAGGCGAGGCTTTCAAAGAACTGTGCCCATTTGGTGTGGTGCGGTAGAATACCTTGATGCAACATATCCGGGTTACTCACCACAATATCACCATGAATGCGCACTGCTTTTCGGGCGTCACCTGGTGTGTCACCATCAAAAGTGTGTGCCCGTAGATTCAAATTGGCAGCACGGTTTAACTCAAGTAATTCCGCTACTTGGTCTTGCGCCAGTGCTTTGGTTGGAAACAAATAAAGCGCTTTGTTTTTATTGTGCAATACTGATTGAATCACCGGCAGGTTATAACAAAGCGTTTTGCCTGAGGCAGTTGGCGTCACTAGTACACAATGTTGTTCTGCACGAATGATTTTCCAAGCCTGAGCTTGATGGCTGTAGAGCTGGTGTATGCCTTTCGCTCGCAAGGCTTGAACAATTCGTGGGTCAAGCTCGCTCGGTAGTGGCTCAAATACGCCAGAACTTGCAGGAACAATTAATTCGCCAGTGATTCTATCCTTGAAGCGAGATTTAAGTTGTGCATAAAACCGACTCTCTGACTTATCTTCTTGTATTTCTGCTATTTTTTCTGCCAATTCCATGGTATAAACCGTTCTCTATAGGTTCTATGCTATACTATAGAACAAATAGAGAACAAAAAAAAGGGGGAGGCCCATGAATTTAACTAAGCGACAACAAGAGATATATCATTTTTTAGAAACGCACTTAAATCAATTTGAATACCCCCCGTCCCTTGATGAGTTGTGTCACGCACTTGGCGTCAGATCTCGTGGTTCAATGCACAAACACATTCAAGCACTCGTCGATGCTGGTTTATTGGAACCTATGTCGGGCAAACAACGGGGAATTCGTTTAAAAAATATTTTTTCATCCTCAGAAGATGCGCATTGTTTGCCCTTTCTTGGCGATATCGCTGCGGGTATTCCTTTTGAAGCAATTGAAAATGCCGAACCTATCGAAGTACCATCACATTTAAGAACAAACAAACCTTGTTACGTTTTACGTGTCAAAGGTGACTCCATGATAGACGCCGGCATAATAGATGGCGATTGGGTGATTATCGAACATTGTCATCAAGCGCAGAAAAACGATATTGTGGTTGCTTTAATTGACCAA
Organism: Gammaproteobacteria bacterium; assembly: GCA_029883265.1. Taxonomy (GTDB): domain Bacteria; phylum Pseudomonadota; class Gammaproteobacteria; order S012-40; family S012-40; genus JAOUJM01. The sequence continues at coordinate 31,422 of JAOUJM010000024.1, read as the reverse complement.
CAGGAAGTAAGTCTAAAATACTTTGAACAGAAACATGAAAAAATTTTCCTGCACCCTGCCAACGCATCTATGATGCCCCTCTGTTATGACAGCCAGCGAGTACAAATTCAAGGTGTTTTGGTTGGTCAAATGCGTCAATACCGTTAACTAATTCGCGAAATATTTTTTCGCCTGATTGAAATATTTAATTCAGAAACATTCTTGTTATTAATCTTTTAAGTAACATTTTTTGCTTAATCAAACAGTTGTCGTTTTTAAAATGATCCTAACATTAATTACTTTTTTGAGTCGCTTCGACGTTACATTATGAAACAAAATTAGCACTTGCAAAGGCGTTTTACACAGTCGACACTTCGCATGTGGCTGTTGTGTGAGGAAGTTCTATTATGTCTAGTAATCTCGCGTTTTCATTTGATTTTCAGAATACTTCTCAAATTGATTTAAACAATCTTTTTCAGCAAGTCCCGACAACTTCTTTTACACGGCGCAGCATTGGCAAAGGTCATACGCTGTTTCGCATGTCGGAGCACTGTCATAGTTTTATTTGGTTATTCAAAGGACGCTTGCGTCTGGAGCGAACCACCGATGAAGGAAGAATACTAACCATTCAACGCCTACAAAGCGGTGAGTGTTGCAGCTTGTCTGCCACCTCGCTGCTTGCAGGTGATTACCACCAAGTGGATTATATCGCTGAAGAAGACAGTACTGTTTTTTTACTCAATAAAACTATTTTTCTTGAGATGTTCCTACAATCTGAATCTTTTCGCAATTTTGTTTTTGGTAAAGTGGATAATGAATTACAGCTTTTACTAGGATCGCTTGAATCTATTGCTTATGAACCACTTGAGCATCGTCTACGCAAGTTACTTTTACAAAAAGCACAAAATAATATTATCCAATGCACCCACGAAGCCTTGGCGAGAGACCTCGGCACCGCTCGGGAAGTGATATCGCGTTTATTAAAATCATTCCAAATCAACGGCATTTTAGAGTGTAATCGAGGACATATTAAATTGCTTGATGCGAGCAAACTTGAATCGGGTTTATAATTAGCAAATATCGCTGCCTTATTGGCATATGCCGGTTTACAGCGAATGAGTTGACACATAAAATAAACGCCATAATGATAGATAATCGTGGCGTTTATGATTTCCCTACCCAACTCTGCATTTTATTTCCCAATTGATGCAAAATTTGCATTCAAACCCGGCCTATATAAATTAGACAAGGATTTCGGCAATGGCGAACATGACCGACGGATTTTTCAATTGGATCAATCATGGCCCGAATATTACCAACAAAAACAAGCATCATTAAATGAAGCATTTGACAAATATGCAATTGACCAAGATTTTAAGCTTTCCCAGCAACAATTCTTAAGTCGTTGGTTGATCCAACAAATCACCTACGAATATCCAAACATATTCACCTTCATGCCAGATCTCGGGTTACTCCAAGACAATCGCACCAACACCCAATTATCATTTGATAAGGATTTCAATTTATTATCCATCAAGCATAATTCCTTTCTAGGTTCGATTAAATCTGGCCCCCATGCCATCCTCAGTTTGCTACAAGAAGATTTTTGTTTTGTTGACTTATCCGAACCCCGGGATCGAATCAGTTTCTTGCATTTATGCTTCCCCAATCATTGGGCGGCCAAAGAAAAAATCGGTCAATCATTTTTGCAGGCACATGACACAGTGCCAGGCATGCATACAATTAAGCATAATCGAAAAAAATTATTGCAAAGTATTTTGCACAAAAGTCCATTTGTGCGTTTTGCCTGGGGTCTGGCTAGCAATACTCAACTCAACCAACACCCCACTCCACCAAAAAATGTGAGTAAAGAAACATGGTATGGTCGCCAACACTTAAAGACAATTGATATTAGTTTCTTACGAGTGGAGCGCCAAGTTTGTATAGGCTTGCCTGAACAACACGCCATGTTATTTTTTATTCGTACTTATTTTTATGCAGTGAATGAACTTTCATTAATGCAAAGAAATATCATTAAAAGCGCAATTGATTCCATGCCAGATGATGTGTTGGCTTACAAAGGATTTTCAAATATCAGAATTGAATTATTCGACGAAATGTTAAATTGATTCTTGGTGCTGTAATTAATTTGCTTTTTAATAAAGCATGACGCCAGTGATGTTGTAATTCACCAGCCATCACTAATAAATCACCAGAATTTAAATCTAATTTGAATTTTTGTTTGCTGGTTTTATGTTGCAAACTAAAACGTCGCGTTACACCTAAACTTAAAGAGGCAATAACGGGATTCATACCGAGTGCTTTTTCATTGTCCGAATGCCACCCCATGTAATCATTGCCATCGCGATAATAATTACCCAATACGGAATTAAATTCAGCACTCAACTGCATCTTAAGACGATTGCGTAACAACAAAAGATCCGTGTGCCAACCCTTGGCAACATGATCCACACCTGAGTAGCGATAGCTCACGCCGTCATCGCCATACCAACACACCAAACGGGGCGAAAGATGTTCGCGACCAAACATTTTGATGGTTTCTTGTTGCCATTGCAATGCGTGAACAAAAATGAACATTAATTGCTCCGCATGGGTTTGATCTAACCACTGTGGATAATAGTCCAATTGGCCATCATTCGTAATAATTTGTTGTTTCACCATGGGTGGAATTTGATAAAATGCAATTCATGAATGTAATCACACATTATTTTCCGCTTTGGGCTTTGTTGGCAAGCGTATTTGCCTATTTTGCTCATTCTTATCTGCTTGATGCGAAATTTCTCATAATTCCCTTATTGATGGCTATTCTATTTTTTATGGGGCTGGGGTTGAGATTTGAAGATTTTATTCGGGTGTTGCGGCAACCAAAAGTCATCGCTCTCGCTTTGATACTGCAATATAGCATTATGCCTGTCCTCGCCTTCGGCCTAGCAAACTTTTTTTCACTATCACCGGATTTAATCATCGGTATGGTTTTATTAGGCTGTACCGCAGGTGGCACCGCATCGAATGTTATTTGTTATCTAGCCAAAGCTGACGTTGCACTTTCAATTAGTATGACATTCGTATCCACTGTGGTTGCAGCGTTTCTAATGCCAGCTTTGGTTTGGCTATTCATCCATCAAACTGTGCCTGTACCAGCCCAGGATATGTTATTCAACTTGATTAAAATTGTGTTGCTTCCTTTACTAATAGGAATCACTATTAATCAATTTTTTCGTCAACAAATACAACGATTGCAAGCCATTTTTCCCATGCTGGCCAGTCTTGCGATCATAATTATTATTGCAATCATCGTTGCGCTCAATCATGCCAATATTCAACAACTCAGTCTTGGCTTATTTGCTGCCGTTGTTCTACATAATTTACTCGGCCTGATAATCGCCTATTTCATTGTTGGTATGTACCACTATGACAAAACCATTCGACGCACCGTCGCGATTGAAGTCGCCATGCAAAATTCTGGATTAAGTGTTGCATTAGCGATAAAATATTTTACACCATTGGCAGCCCTACCCGGCGCGATATTTAGTATTTGGCACAACATAAGCGGCATGAGCTTAGCTGCCTATTGGGCACGAAAAACTGAACACGAGCATACCCGTAAATTATGAAAAATCGGTCGCTGGATAAAACTGGCAATAAGCAGGCAGTGGATAATTTTTTAACTCAAGTTAAAAATACGCCATTGAAAACCCAAACACCTAGTAGTGGACGTTTAATATTTGCCTTAGATGCGACCGCTAGTCGTCAAGCAACCTGGGATCAGGCTTGTCAATTGCAATCAGAAATGTTTGTGCAAGCGCAGCAATTAAATGGCTTAAGCATTCAGTTATGTTATTACCGAGGTTTCAACGAATTCTACGCCAGCCATTGGCTTAATGATAGTAATCAACTATTACAGCAAATGAACCAAGTATCCTGTGCCGGTGGCTACACACAAATTGCTCGTTTATTACAACACGCGCTTAAGGAAACCCAGCAGAAAAAAGTTAATGCATTGGCTTTTATCGGTGACTGTGTCGAAGAAGATGTCGATAAGTTGTGTAACTTGGCTGGTCAGGCAGGTATAATGGGCCTACCACTTTTCATTTTTCAGGAAGGCTATGATGTCGCTGCACAAACCTGTTTTCAACAAATGGCAAACCTGTCACAAGGCGCTTATGCACGTTTTGACCAAAATAGCGCTGCCCAATTGAGTGCATTGATTCAAGCAGTCGCTATTTTTTCCAGTGGTGGTCGCTCAGCATTTAAAAACCATTTATTGCGACATCCAAACCTGGCCAAACAACTCACTCACCAAATTAGCTAAGCATGCATCCTTTACTTATCATTTTTGTTGGCGCACTTACATTGCTTTTAGTCTATACCTATAAGCGATGGCGCAATAACAAACTCAGTGCAGCCACACGCCAGCAAATGCAAAAAATGTTTTTTATTGTGCTCGTCGTATTACTGCTAATTCTTGCCGCGAGCGGGCGTATGCATTGGTTATTTGCAGCGATTGCTTCGGCTTTTGGCGTGATGTTCACTTTAATGCAACGTGGTGCACCGCTACTTTTACGTTTCGCTCCGTTTTTACATGGTTTGTTTCGCCAATACCAAAGCAATAAATCGCCAAATCAACAACAGGCCTCCAAAGTTGAAACAGCAACATTACGTTTACAACTCGATCATGACACCGGTGAATTGCACGGCACTGTCTTAGCTGGACAATTTATCGGAAAAAGTTTACATGATTTATCCCCGGAGGAGCTTGTTGAACTTTATCAGTATATTGTTAAACAAGATGAAGACGCCGTTCCCTTAATTCAAGCATTTATCGAACGCTATCACCCTGACTTGTGGCAACGCTTTGGTCAGTCACCCCATAACGATACGACAAATGTAGCTAGCGATATGACAACACATGAGGCATACGATATTCTTGGTATTTCCAAAGATGCTAGCGAAGCGGACATTATTAGCGCTCACCGCAAATTAATGCAGAAACTACATCCAGATCGTGGGGGTTCGACCTATCTCGCAGCCAAGGTCAATCAAGCCAAATCGGTATTATTGAATCACAAGGGTTGACTATTAACTATTCATCACAAGCTTTAAGCAATCGTTCAATTAATGCAAAAAAAGGTTTTCTACCACTAAATTGCCAACCCAACTGTAAACGACAACGTCTACAATACGCAAACCGCCAGCTATGCGGAGGAAACCAAGTAAAGTCAGTTGTTGGTACTCCAGCAATGCCACAGCCAAACGCTTGTTCGTATAAAGCAATATGGTATTGCTCCCCTGCTGCATTTTGTACAAAGTGACGCTGCTTGCCTAAATGCTCAATTGCAAATTGCACAGCGGTGATAACATTGCCACAATCGATGCAGCATAATTGCTGGTCCCTACCTAATTCACTAATAGATTCATTTGTTTGTCTCTCAGGCAAATGGCGACGAGTTTGTTTTTGTAAACAGTACTGAACCTGCAACTAATATCACCTCAAATGAAAACGTGTTTAACTAAAACATTGACCGCGTAATTTATAGCAAGACTAAAGTCGTGTCGACTTTTGCCGAATTAACAGAAGCATAGCAGTTTTCATAAGCACAACAAACTTGGCGAATAATTCTATGAGTTCAGGACCTACGGCAGAAGACATCAAAGACGCCTTACGTGGCGTGGTAATTCCGCCTAAACCACAAATACTAATTGATATACAGAAAGCGGCTGGCGATACGGTTAAAATTGTTGATCTAATATCCAAGGATACGGGTGTATCTGCAAGCTTATTGAAAATTGTTAATTCGCCTTTTTATGGTCTTGGTAGCAAAGTCACCTCTATCCAAAAAGCAGTTATGTTGCTGGGTGTCGATGCTGTTACCAATATCGTTAATGCGCTTATTTTACGTTCCAGTTTGAGTGCTGAACTGGAAGAACAAATGAGTGAATTTTGGGATACATCCATGGATGTGGCCCGTGCTGCACAAAAAATTGCAGAAAAAACTGGGCTGGTGAATCCCGAGGAAGCCTATACAGCGGGCTTATTTCACAATTGTGGGATTCCCGTGTTAATTCAAAAGCACAAAAACTATCCCGACATTATCAAACAAAGCTATGCCGACCCTGATGGCTACGTTATCGAAACAGAGCGCCAATTAATTACTGTTGACCACGCGATTGTCGGCTATAAACTTTGCCGCTTGTGGAATATGGATGATCGCATTTCCTTTGTTGTTCGTCATCACCACGGCGGTAAGAAAGCCATTAAAAAAGCGCCAGACGAAGAGACCAAGCGATTATTAGCCTGCATTATTTTAGCTGAACATTTTGCTGAATTATTTAAAATGCTGGCTAAACAAGATAAAAGTTTCGCCTGGAAACGCGTGAAAAAATATATCAAGCAAACTTTCAATCTAGAAGAAAAAGAAGATTATATGAACCTCAAAGATGATGTGATAGAAGCCGTTTTTAATTTAAGTGATGGCTAGCAGATTCTTCACTCACTCATCAATCCAAACACACACCGGTGCCACCCAAGCCACAATAGCCGTTTGGATTTTTTTGCAAGTATTGCTGGTGATAATCTTCTGCGTAAAAAAATTCAGTTGCAGGCAAAATTTCAGTACTGATCGTTCCGTAGTTATTTTGATTGAGTTTTAGTTGATATTCATCACGACTAGTGACAGCTATTTGTTGCTGTTGTGCTGAATTAAAATAAATACCCGAGCGGTATTGCGTGCCAACATCATTGCCTTGGCGCATGCCCTGGGTAGGATTATGTCCTTGCCAGAATGTACGTAATACATTTTCAAATACATCTGGCTTGTTTTCATACACAACTAATACAACTTCATTATGCCCGGTCATGCCGCTACACACTTCTTCATAGCTTGGATTAGGTGTAAAGCCTGCGGAATAACCTACGGCGGTGCTATAAACACCCACTTGTTGCCAAAATAATTTTTCCGCACCCCAAAAACAACCTAAGCCAACAATAATGCTCGAACAATTTTCAGGGAAAGGCGGCAACATAGCGCTGCCTAAAACGATGTGGGTGCCATGAATGCGCATTTGTTCAGTGCGACCTGGCAAGGCATTTTCCGAAGTCGGCATTATCGTTTTGTGAAATGGCATTTAATCAATATCCTTTTGACAAATAAAATGTAAATAACGCCCCAAATATAAATATTTTGGATTCTCACTTAGCTCTAATTCCAACTGTAATAATTTATCAGTGGGTGTACGCGCTAACACATCATCATCTAAATAATCATACAATACCCGAACACCGGTTCTTTTTAAAACACGCAATCCATAGTTTTTCAACCACTGCTCAACATCATCCGAAACAATCGGTAATTGCGGCGTGAGACCTCGGCCTTGGTTCGCCATATCATCGTTCCAGACTTTTCTGAAATGACCAAATAACAAATTACGCCACACCAAAGCATCTTTATTATAAAACATTAACGAAAGTTGTCCGCCGGGTTTTAATAATTGTGACAAACGCTGCACAATTGTTTGGGGATGGGCTGTCCATTCGAGCACCGCATGATTCAGAATCAAATCAAACTGATTATTATATTCGACGGGTAAATCTTGTATGGCTACATTTAAAAATGAGGGTGATTGCTGATGAGGCTTGACATTCAAATTCTGTTTAGCCAAGTGCAAACTTTTTGCGGATATATCACACAGGCTTACTTCACATCCTTGGTCTATTAATTGTTGAGCGAAGCGGCCGCTTCCAGCACCACTATCAAGACACCGAGGCGACGATTGCAAAGAAAGATTGTCGAGAGTCATTTGCAGGTCACGTTTTAAAACTGAGAGTCGTATCGTGCCTTTAATACTTTGGTAAACATTACGCTCGAATTTTTCGACTAAATCATCGAAATTACGATCCTTCACTTGCTCAGCTCCAGGATCATAAGGCTAGCGTTTTTGCTTCCCAACCATCCAAATACTCAAAACCACGGGTAATATAACAACGAAAAAAATCGCAAGAAAAACCAGCGTGCCGCTTGATACCCCTTCCTGCCCAGCAACGTTGATTAATAACAGAATCACCGCGACTGACAATCCGCCATAAAAAAATAATCGCTTTATATCTTTCATATTATGTACTTATTTCCTATTACTACTGTATCGTAAACAGCATTTTACACATATTTGCGTAATGAAAGAAGCGCTATTCGAGTTTCACGCCTAGTACCTACTCATACTCGAATGAAATATATAAGCAAGTCATTTTTATTGAGCTGTAACGTTTTTCGACTTGAAACATCTCAAACCTAACTTGGAGGTGTTTTTTTATGGATAGCATGAGTCTGGCAATGGTGGTTCTAATTGTCCTGGGTTTGGCATGGGCAAATGGCGCCAATGATATCGCCAAAGGCGTTGCCACTTTAATGGGTGCAGGTGTCAGTAGCGCCAAACAAGCCTTAGCTTGGGGGGCGTTTTGCACAACATTGGGTGGTTTGGCTGCTGTTATCTGGGGAGCTGCTTTACTAAAAGCTTTTAGCAGTGGTTATGTCAGTGCCGATTTCCCTATCACTGAAGCTTTCATATTTGGATCACTTAGTGGTGCTTTGTTTTGGCTGTTAATCGCTAATTTAAAAGGTTTACCGGTTTCCACCACCCATGCCCTACTCGGCGGAATTGTTGGTGCAGCACTCATGATTGCTGGCCCAACAGGCATCAAAACCGGTGCTGTAACCTATAAAGCCTTATTGCCTTTACTACTCAGCCCACTCATCGCCATTCTTTTATGTTGGGGTTTAATCCTTGTATTCCGCCAATTTTCCAAAACGACACCCCAATGGCAACCAGGCTGTTGCGAGGAGTCTGAATGGCATGAAGATCCTTATCGCTGTGCGCCCACACCTTCAAAACTGGTATTGAAGCAACGTCGTATTTGGCATCTTCTACATTGGTTATCCGCAGGCGCAACTAGTTTTGCCCGCGGTATGAATGATGTACCCAAAATCGCTGCCTTTCTTCTGATTACCCTTAGCGCTCAAGACGGAAATATTTTTGGTGAATATACCAGTTTGCTAGTTATCTGTACGGTAACGATAACCATGGTTTTTGGTGGGTTATGGGGCGGCATGCGTATATTGCATGTGCTTGCGGGAAAAGTAACACGCATGGATGAAAAACAAGGCTTAATCGCCAACCTGGGGACTTCTAGCCTGGTTTTATTCGCATCACCTCTTGGCATACCGGTTTCCACGACACACGTCAGCACCGGTTCTCTCATGGGCATACGTTGGGGAGACAAACAAAAACCTCATGAAAACGATGCGCTCAAATCCATACTCATTGCTTGGCTTGTTACCTTACCTTTTGCAGGGTCCATAGCTGCTTTAACAACCTTCCTGTTGCAGCGCTAAAAATCAGTTTACTGCTATAAAAAGTTTTGTTTCAATACAACCCCAATAGTATTGACGCCTTTCGGGGTTTTAAAGTCACCGCAGTTTTCTGCCGACCTTATACCCATTCAGCAGAGTTGATTATTTTCCTGAAAATACATAATTAACAGGTGTTTTTCTTGCATGGAAAACTGATTTTTATCACGGATTGGTATCGGGAAGGATATTAATGTTCAAACGCCTCAGTTTTTTCATATTAGTTTTACTTGTCGGTCCCGCAATCGCAGAAAACCAAGCATCTCAACTAAGTTTAAGCGCTGTCTCGACATCCATTAGCAAAAAACCATCGGTACCTGTAGCCGTTTTGATTGACAAGCTCAATCCTAAGCGGCTGTTCTTACGTTCCAGTAGCGCGGTTATTGTCGATTCACTCGACCAAACCTTACTTTTTGAACGCGAGGCTGACAAAGTGATGTCAATTGCCTCCATTACCAAACTTATGACTGCCATGGTAATTATTGATCATGAGCTTGCACTCGATGAACCTATTCGCATTAAACGCGCGGATCGTGATCGCTTGCGCGGTTCTCGATCGCGCTTAAGCTATGGCACCATTCTTACGCGCTATGACCACTTAAAAATGGCTCTAGCCGCTTCTGAAAACCGTGCCAGTGCTGCTTTGGCTCGTACCTTTCCTGGCGGTAAAAAAGCATTTATTAACGCCATGAACCAAAAAGCAAAATCACTAGGTTTAAAGCATACCCGTTTTGCGGATAGTTCTGGCTTACACAGTGAAAATGTTTCCACCGCAAAAGAGTTGGCGCGTTTGGTTGATGCAGCCTTTGATTACCCACTGATTCGAAAATTAAGCACGGTCGGAAAAGATAGTGTTACTGATTTGCGTTCAGGATGGAAAATCGAATTTCTCAATACCAATCGTTTAGTTCGTGCCAAATCGTGGGATATTCAATTAAGCAAAACTGGATATATCGCAGATGCGGGTTATTGTTTAGTCATGCGCACGGAAATTGAAGACCGTCCCGTAACTATTGTTTTACTAAACTCCTGGGGTAAACTCAGCAAGTTTGGCGATTCAAATCGTATTAAACGCTGGCTAAAACGTGCGGAAAAACGTGCCTTGGTGGATTTTGTTCAAGCGTCTAATTCCTAGCATCAAAACGCGCTAGTAATTTTTATAAGAATTTTAGTATTAATCCAATTTTAATTGAGAAACAAAATGTTTCTTTCTGTGACCTAGTTCCTTACAAAACTGAGTACTCGTCCTGATAACAAGTGATGTGTTGTAAGCTTAACTTGCATTGCTCATAGGACTGATACCATGTTGCTTTCTATATTCTTATTAATTATTGCTGCCGCAACGACCTATGCCTGGATTCGTGCGGAAACCTTATTAAAACTAAAAAATCATCAATTAACGGAAGCGGCTTATGAAACCCGTTTAGTCAAACAACGAGTGTTGCAACTGGAAGAAAAATTGAAATCCGTATCTACTAATTCACAGAATTTAAATTCGACGGTTCGAAAAATTTCTTATGTGATGGATGGCGCAAAGGATAATGAAAAACAAACTTTAAATTCCATTGACACTATTATCAAAAAGACCGGGACAGACGCGGTACCGAACAAAGTGCGGCAAGTACCAACGCGACGCACTGAACGAGAGCGATCAGAATTTATTAATCGAATAAAAAGTAAGATTTCAGAAAAGCCACGTTAAATCTCGGATATTTTAGTTAAACTGACAGGCATTACACGCACCAGCACCACATGCGGGGGCTTTTTCTCTAAGACTCGACGAACTCACCACTTGACCACCTGTTGCCAGCTTGGTCACTGGGCTATCGGGCGCAATTTCCGCAAGTGCTTGTCCAGTTAATTCGCATAACTCAGCCCAGGTACGAATAGATTCGTTCATGCCATGCTTGGCCTCATAGACTTGCCCATTGGCTTCACAACGATAATCATAAGTGGGCATAACGGCCTCCTCGGAAAAATAATTTGAAAGATTTTACCATCCTCCAATGCAGCTTCCAAGCCGTCTTTAAAATGTTACTTCCCACGGACTTTATAATTTTGAACATAAGGAATGATTTTATTAAAAGGCAACTGCTCAAAACTGGAATAGTCACGTTCAAGGTTTTGCATAGTGGCGGCGATATCCATTTCCATTGCATCCTTTAATTGCAACAATTCAATTGCCACCCCGTTGAGACTACCGACTTGCAATTTCATTTCTTTAGCGTGTGGTAGCGCTTGTAACATATCAGCTTCTTTGATAACAAAACGGGATTGGAGTTTGGTGATTTGCAAAAATGCCAAACAATGTTGTTGCGCCGCTTTATTTCCACAGGTAAAGGTTTCGCGCTCAGCCAAAAGCATGGACTCGGCTAATGAGCATGAGGCCTTGCGTGCTAGCAAGGCCTTTTTAAATACACAAGCATGTGGATCTAGACTCTGCTGGGTTTTACGGTAGTGGTCTTCTTCCATGGCCACTTAGCACTTAATGTGTATGGGATTGGCCATCTTCATGCACATGAACTTTTTTATCAGGCGCTTTATGCTGATGTTGTTCATCATGTGTCGTCGAATCCAAACTGTCATGCCCCATATCGAGACTATCGTGCGCATGCCCCGAGTCAGCGCCATTCATTGAAGGCTTGTTGTTACCATGATCATGATTCGCACCATCCGCATGTACATGGTCATGACCTTCACCACTTACTTTGGGCAGCGATTGAACGCCGAGGCCGTATTTATACACTAATTCGGCACCACGATAGGCCGTCGCAAAAACCATCCCTATGCCAACAAGCAATACACCAACCAATACTAGATTGGCTTTATCGTTGTTGCGAAACTTTAGGACGCTCAGGATAGTGATCGCAAGTAAAATCAAACCCGTAATCAAGGCCCAATTTTTATGCTCGGTCATTGCAAGATGCGAGGGTGTATCGTGATCGACCGTATTGTAGGCTTGAATACCTGCACCGATGGTTACCAAAGTGATTATCATTGCCAACCATAAATTCCATCGACACACATCCATCCAACGTTTTGCCATGGATTCATCCTTGCTCACCATGCTCAAGACGCCAAATAAACCGGCTGTGGTAAACAAAGCAATTGTGAAATGTACAAAAAATGGATGCCAGTTTGGGATTATTTCCATGCCCTACTTCCTTTCATTCAATGAGTTGCATGATCACCATGCCCAGACAATTCTTTTGTCGGCATGGGTTTCATTGGCATTTTTTTCATGGGTTTCATAGTAGCACATTTTTCTTTAGCTTTCCTGTCAAGAATCATGATGCCGCTTGCGCCTAGCTCACAATGACGTTGCATCCCACCTTCAGGCCCTGCGTTGTGTGCCATGGTATGACTACCCTGATAACCAGCCTCACGTATTTGACCACTGGTGACCTCCGCCCAAGCAGTAGAACTTATTATCAGCAAACTTGTTGCTATAAAAATCTGTTTCATATTAATCACCTTTAGACTTATCGCATATAACGATGTTCTAGTTGAAGAATAGTGTTGCGTTCAGGCACTGAATCATTGAACAACATATTAAAATTAAAACTCATACCAACTTGTGCGGTAATCGTCCTTTGATTGGAAATCTTTGAATTTGTCCGGTCGTAACGAATTTGATACAGAATATCGAGACGCTCTCCGATGCGATGGAAAAATGTTGGTATCGCAGAAATCAAACGTGTGTCGTTTTCATCTGAATAAGATTTATAAGCGACGGTAACTGCAGCCTGCCAACGGGTTAATAAATTGGGGCGATGAGTATAACGAAGTGCCGTCACCAGCGCCGTAGAACTTGCGCGTGCTTCACTAGCAAGATCGACTAATGTAACGTTAGGAGCGATACCTTCATTGGCCACGAATTGGGCAGACCAGGATAAATTTGCGCTAGGATTTTGGTTCAAATTAATGTCAAATCCAGCAATCATATTTGAATACCAGCCCACGGTATCACCAGTAACGGTGTTTTGCAGGTCATAAAGAAAACCAAACTGTCGAATACGTTTCACATAACGACGTCCTTCCGCTTGTTCATAATTATATGCAAAACCAAGCGTATCTAGTTCCCCTCGCGCGCTGCCTACATCTTCGCTTTCACCACGTGTGGCCACCCATGTACTGAATTGATGCAATCCACGATTCGCAAATAAATCCAGCTTCGCTAGCTTTCCATAGAGTTGATCGGCTTCATGATTTGATGACTGATTTAAGGCATGGGTGAACTGCAGCAAATCGTCATCCCGTTGCAAGGGAAATTCTATAAGCGTGTTCAATAAACGCGATTTCCCAATACTCAATTGATACCAACTATTCCAAATGCTGGATAGCAACACTGGCATTTGCACACTGTTTTCGCCTTCACTAATTGCAATTGTTGCACTCATGTTATGCTTGCTATAGGTTTGTTTGTCAAAGCCAATAAGCAAAGCACTATCATTGAAATTAAATGCTGCTTCATTTTCCGAATTAAAGTCTAGTGTGTTAATGACACGACCACCTACATGGACTTGTGGCATGACTTCTCGATCGACTTCTAAGGCAAACACCATACTCGTCATAAACAATAAAACAATAACACTGAATAATCTTATTTGATGAATTTTCATGTGTGTCATCCTCCTATTGATCGACCGAAACAGAAGGCACATAAGTTGGCTCAAAATCCTCATAAGCCAACACAGTCAACATTCCACCGGGATAAATACCATTATTACGCACTTGTGTGGTCTTATGATCATGCCAAGTCCAAAAACCAGGATTATCGCCATACACCATTACATCATAGGTGCCACCTGGCTCAACGGTTATTGTGTTTAAACGACGCGGCTCGCTTAAATCATTTCCATCTTGTGCTACCCACCAAAAGTCGTGTCCGTGCAAATGCATATAATGTGGTAATCCGCTGGCATTTATAAAACGCACACGTATCCATTCACCCTGTTTGATCGCCAACCGTTGCGTTGCTGGATAGGATTTGCCATTAATGGCAAAAAAGTTTGGTTTAATTTCGACACCTGACGAACGACTTTTTAAATAGGGAGGAATATATTGTCCACTTAGTACAGCTTGTTTAAATGCTGCATAATCGCGAAAAAATCCGTGGGTTTGTGGATCAAGTTTTCCTTGAGACATGAGCATATTGACTTCCTTCATGCCTTCTAGCAGACCATTCATTTCTTCCCGAATAAAATCCACATCCCATGCTTCAAGCATCAAGGTGTAATCACGCTTATAGGGAAAACGTTTTCGTAATTTTTCCTCTTTTGGGTGAATTATAAACGCACCGTGCATGGCCGAACCCGCATGTAAGGGCGTCGACCAATGGCAATGATACCAACGCGTACCGGACGGTTTGGCTTGAAACCGATAAACAAACGTATCGCCCGGATGCACGGGATCTTGGGTCACCATCGGCACCCCATCCATGGTATAAGGCAAAATAATGCCATGCCAATGAATGGTGTGCATTTCTTCTGTGCGATTAGTGAAATTAACTTTAATCCAATCGCCTTCATTGACATGAAATTCTGGTCCTGGCACTTGACCATTAAACGCAAAAACCGGGGTGGTCACACCTGGAAGGATTTCATGTTCAATAATTGTAACATCAATATCAAACTCTTTATAGTCAACTTCATTATCCGCAGGTGAGCCGGGTGGCTCGATGATATTTCCCGGCTGCATTTTGTGTTGATGAAACATCATGGTGTTGTATTCACGCACTTGATCAGCCGCTGCAGGCATTGATGGTTGCTGTGACCCATGATGTTCATGACCATTGGCGGCGTGAGCGGTAGAACTTTGTATGGTATTCACTGCAATAACACCACCGCCCACCATGGCTGCTGAGCGTAAAAACTCGCGTCTTGCTTGGCTGGTCGAAGTACTGGTGCTGCTGGCCGCAGGTGATTCTGTTGATGGTTTTTTTTCAGCCATAAAACTTTCCTTTATTCAAAACTAAGAACAAAATACAAACTAAATCTGTTGGAATGTTTTAACGCGGGGGTTTTAATTCTACGCTAGGTATTAGAGAATTTGCTACGAGAGAATCGATTAAAAAGTTATTGTTGCTTGGAAAATATTGCACTTGTTCATGATCACTGAGCAAGCTGATACAATGTGCACATGAACCGCACTTTAGCTCACAATCATCCATTGTGGACATAGGTTGTGATGTATCTGACATATGTTGGTGAATATTTGGGTTCTGCTCGGACATGGCAGAAGATTGTACAGACATTAACGCAAAACTAATGCTGCTATTGAGCAAGGTTACAATAACGAAGCAGATTAGAATGGATTTTTTAGTCACCTGTAAACAAACCCCTAAAACACTATTGCTGGCATAGAGTAAACCTTGGACCTGCTACCAAGTCAAGTTTGATTCAACGAGTTCTATTTTTTAAGAATATTGGTCAACGCTGGCCCAGAATCATTTTTCTTGGTATTTTTATTGCCATTCATACAGGCATTGAGGCTGGTAATAAAGAGTAGCATAAACAATACAGTCACTATTTTGCTTTTCATTTTCTTCTCCTTGAAGATTGAATGATTATTTGCTTGTATCGAAACCTTGATGCTGTCACTTGAGGGATTTAATCCGGTAGCTAAGGCTTACATCACAAGATGCATTTCAGCGCATAGGCGAAATGGCGATTATTTTTTCGAGGATTGTGTTATGCCTTATTTGTGGTGAATTCACAAACAAGACCTGGTGTGAATTTTATGAATTTTATGAATTTTCTAAAATAGGATTATTGGCTCGCTGTTTATTGCCAATTTCGACATAAGTTTCTAAGCGCACAATGCGACGATCCAATTGGCGCACATCTTCGCTCAGGGCCTTGACTTCATCAGTGATACGCCCGACTTTGTCTGACAGAATCATGGAGCTGCGTAACATTTCTAATATTTTTTCACTAACAGCCATCGAGCTATTTCTCTAGTTGTGCCCGCGTAATTTCGAGTTCATGGGCCACGGCATCCACTTTTTCAATGGCTTCCTTGAATGACAAAATAGCCGCGTCCGCCATGGTTTCTAAGTCTAGCTGATCCGGATCATAAGCATCGATCGCTTGGCGAATAATTTCAGCCGCCGATACATTTTGTTGTCTAGCCAATGTTTTAATCTTTTGATGTTGTGCATCTCTTAACATCACGACAGTGCGTATATCTGCTTTATTAAGGTTTTTAATAGCAAGCGCCATAAATAGCCTCCGTGGATGTAATCTTAATTAAGTTTATAACATGTGCATAACATGAACAAGTTTTTCAAAACCAAGTGAACATTTTTTATTCAGCATAACCATTTTAATGCATCACTTTTAGTATGAAAACCACGGGTTTCGTAAGCGGCATTAAAACGTTTAAGAACACTGCTCACAACGTTAAACATGCTCATCATGGCCGGTTTGGCGAATACAATAGCGACTTTTTTGGTAGTTTTTGCTTTAGCTGCATGGCGAATAGCGTTAAAACTAATAGAAAAATCATGCGGGATTATGACGATTAAGGGATTTATGCCTTGAGTATATTCAGCACAAATCTCCGTCAAATGTTTTACTTCATCGATCTGCAACTCATGGTGTGGGTAAAAATGAATTTCTGTAATATTGTTTTCAATCAATGAAACAGAACCAATCTTTAAATCCAGCCGCTCCATTGGCTAACACCATCCATTGTGAATAAATGGAGCGATGTGAACACCGCTCCATGATCGATTACAAATTCGATTATTGTCTAACGCCTTCGACTTCAAGCGAGATTGCAATATCGTCACCTATTGCAGGTAAACCAAATTTCATGCCGAAATCTGAGCGTTTTATGCTAGTAGTCGCATCAAATCCACACACTTCTTTTTTGTTAAAAGGGTGTATGGCACAACGAATATGATGAACCATTAGACTCACGTTTTTAGTCACACCCATAATGGTTAAATCGCCATCAACTTGTGCTTTTGAATCGCCTTTAAATTTTACTTTAGTCGATTTAAATGTAATTTCAGGAAATTCATTCACATTAAAAAAGTCGGGTGAACGCAAATGCTCATCTCGTTTATGAAATCCTGTGTCGATGGACTTGGCTTCAATAACCACCGAGACTGAACCGGTACCTTTATCTAAATCCAATTCCATGGTGCCCTTGGTCGCACCAAAACGCCCATGCATGGTCGAATAGCCTAAATGACTAACTGTGAAATTAGGGTAAGTATGAGTGGGATCAAGATTATAAGTGGCAGCAAAAACCGGATTAAGGCTGACAATAAACAAACCACTTAAAACAAATAATACAAATCTACGCAACTTTCTTCTCCTTTCTAAAAAGAAAACCAAACTAATAAGGAACTGGACCTTCTGACTGCCAAGTTAATACAACACTTAAAATGGCAGGTAAACTTAACATGGCTATTTTCAAACTGAGTTTGGTTCCTAAACTATAGGATTCACTCAAACGTATCAGGCTCAACCAAGGAATCATGGCAATAAAAATCAAGCAATACCATGGCACTTTGGCGTAAACCACCATTGCAACGCTGAGCAAACACAAAACCAAACCGCTGGACACAGGCAATATATACGCCGAGTCTTGTTTATTTTTAACCAGCACCTGAACCATGACAAATGCAGTCGCGGCGGCGCCAATAGCAATAGCTGATTGACCAAGTAAAGCTGATGCACCTAGCAAGGCACTAAAACCGATGCTAAAACCCGACAGCAAAATTGCAGAGCTTGCACTGATTACTGGATGTTTCTGTAATGCCAGTAGGCCGAAAAAAAATACCAGGCTATAAATAATTAGTGCTGTAGAAAAAACAATCGCCTCAGCTAGTTCTTTGCGTTCGAGCACTGGCCAAACCATCCAGAAGATCGCTAACAAGACCAGCGCTGCAAGAAATAGTTTCAAAATTCGTTGATTAAACGCAACAATCTGAATAATCACAGCGAAAAAAGCTGCAAAAAAACTCAGAACAATAATTTTTCGTGTTGAGGTTAATGGGTCTAGTTGAAAGCCAATGGTTAAATCAATACTCAACCAAAACCCTGCAATCACTGCAAAACCTGACCAAGGGTGAAACCGGGAAAGTGCTAAACCAATAACAAAAGCGAGAATACCCGGAAGTATACCTGACTGTATCGCAGGATTCTGTAATAGTTCGTTCATCCCTGTACCTTGAGTTAAGTGGCTGATTTAATTATGTATGAAAAGCCTGTAGTGTCAATTCGATTATCTGATTTAATTAATTTAATAAACGAATAATTGGTCAAAACCTCGCGTCAAGCTATACTCCATGCTCTGTTTAACCAATGTGATTTAAACCCTATGCGTTTTTTAGTTTTCTTGTTCATTGTTAGTATCAGCCCTGCCTCGATGAGCCAGGATGCCACTCAACTGGATCTACTTGATGTATTGTCCCTAGCCAAACAATACGACCCCACTTTGCAAGCAGCTCAGTTTCAACACCAGGCTGGCCAACAAATAGAAACTCAGGGACGCGCCAAACTACTGCCACAAATTGATCTAAATGCCGATTACGGTTTAGACAAAGCTAGCTTGGATTATCCAGACGATGCTTCCCGTACAGATGTTGACAGTCAATCCAGTCGATACGGATTGTCATTGAGTCTGAAACAAGCGTTGTTTGATAGCGACGCTTGGTTGAGTTTCAGAGAAGCGCAATTGCAACAACAACAAGCAGCGCTTAATTTTCAGCAGCAACAGCAAACCTTTCTGTTAAAAATCGCGAGTGCTTATTTTGCATATTTACAAGCACAGGATAGTTTACGCGCCATTGTTGCCAAAAAAAATGCATTTGAGCAAGCTTTACAACGTGCGAATTTGTCGTTTAAAATTGGTTCTACCGCCATCACGGATAAACTAGAAGCACAATCTCGTTTTGAATTGGCGATTGCCGAAGAAATCGATGCACAAAATTTACGAGATATCAGTCAAAGCAATCTTTCCTTATTGATTAAGCAAAATGTTTCGCGGCTTGCCAAACTTGACGTGTCGCAAAATCTTGCTGTCATCAATGACAAAGAAATCGATTTTTGGCAACAACAGGTCGAAACCAATAATGTAGACATTCGATTAAGCCAACTAGAACTGAAAATCGCTCAACAAAAACATCAAGCCGCTTTTGGCAAAATGATCCCTCAAGTAGCGTTTACTGCTTCACAGGCGTTTCAAAATCAATTTTCCACGTTTGCCAATAGCCAAGTGAATAGCGGAAATTTACAATTTGGTGTGAGCATGAGCCTGCCCTTATTTTCGGGCGGCGAAAACATGGCCAATAAACGCCAACAGGCGGCATTGGTCAATTATGCAAAAAATATTTTACGTCAGGCACAACTGGATGCGTCATTAAAAACCCAAACTTTATGGTCAAGCGCAAAAACCGCGTTTCAACGGATCAATGCATACGAACGCGCTTTGGAAACAAGTATGAGCGTGTTACACGCCACACAAAAAGGTTTGGAAGTTGGCTTGCGCACGAATCTGGATTTACTCGATGCACAACAACAAGTATTTACGACACAAAATCAGCTCGCAACTAGCCGTTATCAGGCACTACTCACCCAATTGCAGTTAAAAGCTCACGCCGGTATTCTTGATGAGCGTGATTTAGTCGAATTAAATCGTTTTTTACAAAAGTCTTAATTTATATCTAACCCGTGCTTGCTATACTTAGAAGTAAGGACGGGATAATGATAAAAAACGGATTTTTATTTCCATATCAAGCCACAATTATCGGCCTAATGCTATTGCTGAGTAGCTCGACTGCTTGGGCGCAAGCGGATATTCAATATTTTTTCACTTATGTTGGCGCAGATCAGTTTGATACGGTTTATGACACACACATTCGTGAAGAAAATGGCGAAGAATATATTTACGCCGTCGGTTCAAGCATGCGCCACCATAGCAATGGCCAACCCACATTAGATGCATTTGTCGCAAAATACCATTTGCATAACCAGCAACTTATTTTCACAGAATTTTTTAGCGGTGCTGAGCATGAAAGTGCTCGACAATTGGTACTGGATGAAAGTGGATTTATTTATGTGGTGGGTGAAACGAATTCAACTGATTTTCCTATTACCAACGATGCACAAATTCATCAAGGGCAATGGGATGCCTTTATCCTTAAGCTTGATTCAGATACAGGTGATCGCGTGTACGCCACTTATTTTGGTGGCAGTGCAAATGATTTTGGGCATGCTATCGCAGTCGATCAACAACAGCGGATTTATATTAGTGGTGAAACCTATTCTACAGATCTGCCCACCTCAGATAATGCCTTTATAAAAAATTGCCTGGAGCAGAATATTTGCAGCACAAATGGTGAAAACCCTAGCAACGCATTTATTATGCAATTAGATACGCGTAATGCCGCCGCAAGGCCTGCTTATACCAGTTATTTTGGCGGTAGCGGTACCGATAAAAGCCACAGCATTGCCATTGACGTTTTTGATCATGTGCACATTGCTGGCGATACAAATTCAATCGACTTACCAAGTAAATCCGCTTATCAAACCCAACTCGCAGGTGGTTTTGATGGTTTTATTGCACGCTTTAATGTTATTGCTTCTAAAAATGATCAGTCCTTGCAAACTGCTGGCTATTTTGGTGGCCTCCACGATGACACCATAAACACAATAGGCCTTGATGAGCTGGGTAATTTATGGATTGCTGGTGAAACCGCTTCAGAAAATCTTCCCACCACCCGTCATGCATTCGACCGAAGTTGTGGCGATGATTTCACTCCTTGCCAGCTTAATGGTTCACAGCAACACAATGATGCGTATATTGCAAAATTTTCCCATGCTGCAGGCGGTGTCTTACTTTATTCCAGCTATTGGGGCGGCCGTTCCAACGATGCTATTTTGCATTTGAGCATTGCCAGCGATGCTCGCTTATTTGTAGTTGGAATGACCGAATCACCCAACTTGGCTATCACTGACAATGCATATGACCAGGCCTGTGGTGAAAACCAATTATGCGATAATAATAACGATGGGTTTATTGCATTTTTCAAAATAGAAAACCAAGTTCCAGCGCGATTACTCTACTCTAGCTATTTTGGTGGCCAAGATGCCGATCAGATTCATTCATTAAGCCACAATCAACATCATATCGTCGTGGGCGGCAGCACCTTTTCGGCTTTATTAGGCTCCTCGGGCGCGCCCGATAGCCAATGCGGTGAATTCGGTTCTTGTATTAATAATCAAGGTGATAGGCTAAGCGATGGGTTTATTGCGGCACTCGATTTCCCGCTGCCAGGTACTATAATTAAGGGTGGGGATAGCGTGAAAGTTTCAAAGAAAACGCGCGCTAGACCTGCAGCGTTCTCGCTGTATCTTTTTATTGTTTTTCTTGGTGGGTATTGGGGTTTTGTTCGTCTTAACCGCAGACTAAATGCTTGATCAAAAAGGCCTTGTTTTGGTTAAAGTAGAACAAAATAAGTAAAAAACTTGATGTTTTTGTGAAAAACGCTTAACCTGCAGCCGTATTTAGCTTTTATCATAAAAACTCGCCAGGGGAGCAAATCATGAGCGAATCCGAAACTAGTCAACACACCCCTGCTCTATCATCGGATGAATTAGAGAATCTTGGGCCAGGATGTTACGTGCAAGTCCAAGAAAGTGGTTATCAATTTTGGACAGAGATAACCAATATTGAAGGTGACGATTTCACCGCAGTAGTGCGTAACGAACTCATTGCCAATCCAGATTCTATTCCTGCTAGCATATTAGCCAAGAAGAATTTCTGTAAAAAACAGGTCACTGATTTAGGCTGTGACAATTATTGTTTTTGCTAAGCCTCAAATCATAAAACTGAAATCGTTCCAGACTCAATAACATGACCATCACCATCTTTTAGGATGATGGTGGTTGTTCCTGTTGTATTGCGATTTGGCGTAAACTGACCTGAATTTGCATTAATGCTACCCACAGCAGTATTACTCAAACTGAAGCTATACGGCGCTACACCACCATTTGCAATAAATTGAATACCACTGCCACGCGCAGACAAGGTTGCAGTATTGGGCAATACCAAAAGTTCATGCGTCGCTGGCGCACTACCGTCAGTTACAGTTATCAAACCACTACTGCCTTCAACGCCATCAACATCGGTTGCAACCACAGTAAAACCACCGATGCTGCGACTAGTGGCGAGTCCGGAATTATCGATACTGGCCACGGCAGATTCTTTAATTGACCAAGTATAGGGAGCACGACCACCGCTCGCAGAAAAATTTAGCGTCTCGCCAAGCAATAAACTAAAACTCGCTGGTGTAACATTAATTTCACGCACTTCAAACAAATTAGAACTCGCGCTAGCACCGCTTGCATCAAATAATTTTAAACTCGCAAAACCGACACCTTGCGCCGATAACATATTGGTGTTTGCATCGATAGCTAATACTGCCGTATTGTCACTCTCCCAAATATAAGGTGGTGTGCCACCGGAGACAGTCAATAAAATTGATTCACTCGGTTTGAGAATGGCACTACGTGGTGAAAATGTTAACAGTTGTGATTCAGTAATCAAGACAGGAGTTGATTGTCCACGCTGACCGGTTGCATCCATAATAAATACGCGCACCAAACCGGGACTCAGTCCAGTCAAAACGCCACTATTATCAATGCTCGCAACAGCGGAGTTGGTCACCCGCCATTGATAGGGTGGAGTACCACCAGTCGCGTCTAGAACAATGGTTTGGTTAATTTGTAATTCAGAAACGCTTAAAGTAACGCCGAGTGACTGCACCGCAATCGAATTAGTACTGATTGAATTGCCCAGCGCGTCACTCACACTAACAACGGTTGTACCGGCCTGATGTGCGCTTAATAATCCATTTTGATTAATGCTTGCAACGATGGGATCTGAGCTATTCCAAACATAGGGTGCTATACCACCACTCACACTAAATACCATGCCTTCATTTGGCGCCAACGTGGCATTTCGTGGTGCTAGATTAAGCGCGGCCGTCGGCATGATGTTGATAAACTGACTACGACCATTGATACCATTGGCATCAACAACTGTAACACTGACTTGCCCCGGCGAGTTTGCAGTAAGTACTCCACTTTGCGGATCAATATTGGCAACAAGTGGCGCGCTACTTTGCCAAGCATATGGAGCAACACCACCACTGGCACTAAAGTTGAGTTGTTGCCCAATGGTGATCGTAGCCGTTTGCGGCTGCACCATCACTTGCAAAATTCGTATGTCTCCTGAACGTGCTGTGTTGCCTAAACTGTCAGTGACAATGACTTGCACTACACCAGGAGCAAAAGGACTTAACACACCGCTGGCGGAATTAATTTGTGCCAAACTTGTATTGGAGAGCGTCCACGTGTAAGGCGCACGTCCACCAGCCACTTGAAATGCAAGACTGGAATCTACGCCAAGTGTAGCTGTTTGCGGTGACACACTTAAATTGCTTGCTAAGGTTTGTAGACTATTAAAAACATTCAAGCGTCCAGCGGTAGCAACAAATCCATTTAAATTAGCCTTAACATCGACATTGTCGAGTAAGGTGGCGCGTAATTGTGCCACGCTTAAATTCGGTGCCACTGATAAAATCAAACTTGCGGCACCTGCGACCATTGGTGATGCCATCGACGTACCACTCATTGGATTATAAACGCCATTAGGCAAGGTACTGAGAATTTGAAAACCAGGTGCTGCTAAATCAACCGACACCACACCGTAATTTGAAAAACTTGCCAATTGATCAAAGTCGTTACTTGCTGCAACCGAAATGATATTGGGTAAATTAAATGACGATGGATAATGCAATTGTCCTCCCGGAGCATTTGCATCCAATCCATCATTACCCGCCGCTGCGACAAATAAATGCCCCGCCTGATTGGCCGCTTGAATTGCATCAAATAGCGCCTGACTAAAAGGACCACCTCCCCAGGAGGAGTTTGAAATGCGCGCACCCATATTAACCGCATATTCAAGCGCGAGAATCGCATTTGCTGTGGAACCAATCCCCACATCGGAAATAAATTTCAATGGAATTATTTTAGCGCGCCAGTTAACACCCGTAACGCCGATTCCATTATTTCCTACGGCTGCGATAATGCCTGAAACATGAGTACCATGCATATGATCATCGAATGGATCATTATCGGAATTGGCGAAATCCCAACCGCGTATGTCGTCGACATAGCCGTTATTATCATCGTCGATACCGTTAATTGTTTCGTTAGGATTAGCCCAAATATTAGCGCGTAAATCTGGGTGATTATAATCCACTCCAGTATCCAGTACAGCAACTAATACTTCGTTGCCACTGCTAATATTCCAGGCTTCAAGCGCATCGACATCCGCATCACTGGTGCCATTGGTCTGTCCGATATTATTTAGTGCATATTGATCACTAAAGCGTGGGTCATTTGGTGTGAGATTAACCGAAATTAAATAATTCGGTTCCACATACTCAATATTGGCATTGTTTTGTAAGGTGGTAAGAATGGAAAGCTTGTCCTGACCCGGGGCAGCACTTACTAAGGAAAGACCACTGACTAGATTGAATTGTCGTTGCGAGCTTAAACCGAGTGTACTCAAGGTATGAACTTGGCTACTACGAATCGTATCAGCTTTGAATTTGACGAGAAAACCATCACTTGGGGCATTAATATCCGGAGGTAGCAATGCCGCTAACGCAGTTTGCGCAAATAAAAATAAACTTAAGATCCAGCACGAACCTGCCCTACGGACAAAAAGTGCCATGATTCCCTTCCCCGCTTGTTATGCCTATCCCCTGTGGCACACGCAAAAATTCAACGTCTACTGCTAGCCGTTCACGCGGAAAATTTCTGCTTCTGTGTGTTTATCTGGAAGTCGTCTATTAAACGTTTTTTTATTTAGAGAAATTCCCCACGTGTAGAAACAGTGTAGTATTTCACTCAGATAAATTCAAGCAGTGGATGAATAACGCTTATTGTTCTATCAGTATAAAAATGTATACACTGCCTGACACCCAAATGAGTGGCTTTTTAAATGACAAGCATAGAATCCCAGTGGAATCTTGACCCTAATCTGATTTATTTGAACCATGCAGCGGTTTCTCCCTGGCCTGCGTGCACTGTAAACGCTGTGCAACGCTTCGCCGAGGAAAACGCACGCGTTGGTTCTTTGCACTATCCACGTTGGCTAAAAACCGAAGCTGAATTAAGAGAAAAATGTTGTCGTTTAATCAATGCAAACCACACTGATGACATTGCTTTATTAAAGAATACCTCAGAAGGACTTTCAATTATTGCCTATGGTCTGGATTGGAATCATGGCGACAATATTGTTTCAAGCGATGAAGAATTTCCATCGAATCGAATTATCTGGGAATCGTTAAAAAACCGAGGCGTAGATTTTAAGCAAGTCAATTTGTTAAGTTCGGAGTCACCTGAACAAGCACTAATCAATGCAATTGATCAACATACGCGCCTATTATCGATTAGTTCGGTGCAATATGCGACTGGATTGAAAATTGATCTCAATACATTAGGAAAATACTGCCGAGAAAATAATATTATTTTTGTGGTGGATGCTATTCAGAGCATAGGTGCACACACAATTGATGTTCAAGCATGCATGGCAGATTTTGTTATTGCCGACGGTCATAAATGGATGATGGCAGCTGAAGGATTAGCGCTCTTTTATTGCTCACCTCAAGCCAAAGATCGTTTAAAATTAAACCAATTTGGTTGGCATATGGTCGAACAAATGGGTGATTTCGATAATAAAAATTGGCAAATCGCCAAAAGCGCACGTCGTTTTGAATGTGGCAGTCCCAATATGCTTGGTGTTCATGCATTAAATGCCAGTCTTGGACTCATCGAACAAGTAGGTATGGAAAAAATCGAATCAAAAATTAAACAAAACTCCGAGTTTTTATTTGAGGAAATTAATAATAACCATAAATTAAATCTAGTTACAAACACCGACGCAAACCGGTATGCTGGAATTGTCAGCTTTTTTCCACAAAAAATTGAATCAAAAGTCCTGTTTGAGCATCTAACTCAACAAGGTGTTTTTGCTGCTCTACGAGGTGGCAATATTCGCTTCTCACCGCATTACTACACACCCCGTGATAGATTAAAACAGGCTATCGAGTTAATTAAAAAATTTACTTAGATCCGGTTTAGGAATTGTATTAAAAAGATGACTCTAAACGTTATAATGTAAAGAAAAGGATTTTGTTTGCCGCTACAAACGCAGTATGCATGACGACAACAGGCGGAAACAATGAGAGTCACCCGATTACGCAAAGCCGTAGCGCTGTTCATGATAGATGTTGGCGCACGCAACCAGGGATTTTGGGAAACACCGGTGAACCGCTCAGAAAGGATTTGCAATGTATATATTCCCCAAAGTAAAACATCACTCTCTAACAAACGAGGTTTGAGTTAATGATTACCTTGGCCCTACTCATTTTATTGTCCGGGATACTCGCCTATCAAGGCATTAGCCTGTTTGGTTGGACCGCTGCCTATGGCGCTTTTTTATTGATTTATACCGTTTTCTTTAGTGAACATATTTATTCATTTTTTCTCGGTCTGATTTGGTTGTCCTACATTATTGGCGCTGCAGTGCTAAATATATCTTCTTTGCGCACGGTATTAATCACCGATCATTTATTACGTTTTTTCAAAAAAATTCTTCCAGCTATGTCTCAAACGGAAAAAGATGCCTTGGAAGCAGGCACGGTTTGGTGGGATGGCGATTTGTTCAGTGGTAACCCTGACTGGAATAAATTGCTCCACTACCCTGCCGCACGTTTATCCGATAAAGAACAAGCATTCATTGACGGCCCGGTGGAAGAACTATGTGCCATGATCAATGACTGGGAAATCAGTCAAGAACTAAACGACCTTCCCGAAGATGTTTGGAAATTCATAAAAGATAATAAATTTTTTGGCATGATCATTCCCGAAGAACAAGGCGGTTTGGGTTTTTCACACTTTGGGCATTCCTGTGTAGTGACAAAAGTTGCCAGCCGCAGTATTGCAGCTGCGGTTTCGATTATGGTACCAAACTCATTAGGTCCGGCTGAATTGTTGATGCGTTATGGTACACAAAAACAAAAAGACCAATATTTGGCTAATCTCGCGATTGGTAAAGAAGTGCCCTGCTTCGCCTTGACTAGTCCAGAAGCTGGCAGTGATGCGGGTGGTATTCCCGATCTAGGAATTATTTGCAAACAAGATTTCAAAGGCGAAAAAGATGTGCTCGGTATTCGGGTGACATGGAACAAACGATACATCACTTTAGGTCCGGTGGCGACAGTTTTAGGATTAGCCTTTCAAACCCGTGATCCTGATCATTTAGTGGGTAGCAAAGAGGATTTGGGTATTACCTGCGCACTAATCCCCACAAATCACGAAGGCGTTAATATCGGTCGACGTCACCATCCTTTAGGCATTGCATTTCAAAACGGTCCGAACTCTGGCGATGATGTATTCATTCCTATGGACTGGGTTATCGGTGGGCAAAAACAAATCGGTAATGGTTGGCGTATGTTAATGGAATGTCTTGCTGCCGGTCGTTCGATTTCATTGCCTGCACTGAGTGTTGGTGGAACTAAATATGTGAGCCGTGCCATTGGTGCTTATTCTCGCATACGTAAACAATTTAAATTACCAATTGGTTATTTTGAAGGTGTAGAAGAACCGCTTGCACGCATGGGCGGTTATGCTTACATGCTCGATGCCGCACGCAGTATGACAGCAAGTGCATTGGATCAAGGGGAAAGTCCTTCAGTACCTTCAGCGATTTTAAAATATAATCTAACCGAACGAATGCGCAAAGCGATCAACGATGCCATGGATGTGCAAGGGGGCTCAGCTATCTGTTTAGGTCCTCACAATATGATCGGAAAAATTTACCAAGCCATCCCTATAAGTATTACCGTGGAAGGTGCAAATATTTTAACGCGCAGTATGATTATTTTTGGACAAGGCGCTATTCGTTGCCATCCCTATGTGTTAGCGGAAATGCAAGCGGCTGCCGAAGAAGATTTTTCGAAA
Source organism: Gammaproteobacteria bacterium (assembly GCA_029883265.1). Classification (GTDB taxonomy): domain Bacteria; phylum Pseudomonadota; class Gammaproteobacteria; order S012-40; family S012-40; genus JAOUJM01. The sequence continues at coordinate 2,966 of JAOUJM010000024.1, read as the reverse complement.
GCATCAAGAACATTTGATAATGCTATTCGTGGGCATATCGGTTTCACCTTACAAAATGCCGCACGAACAATTTATTTAGGCCTCACTGCGTCGCGTATGACTTTGGTGCCAATGGTTGGGCCAACCGAGCGCTACTATCAACATCTAACCCGCTTTAGCGCAGCATTTGCCTTTATCGCCGATGTAGCCATGTTAACTTATGGTGGTGCGCTAAAACGCAAAGAAAAAATTTCTGGACGTTTAGCAGACGTCTTAAGTCAATTGTATTTAGCCTCGGCCACACTTAAACGTTATGAAGAACAAGGTCGACCCAATGCGGATTTACCCTTAGTGCGATGGGCATGTGAACAATGTCTGTATGACATTCAAGAAGCGCTTTACGGCATTATGAGTAATTTTGCGAATCGTTGGTTAGGCATTGCGTTGCGCTTACTTGTCTTTCCTCTAGGTCGTGTGGTGAATCCGCCTAGTGACCGTTTAGGACGCAAAGTTGCACGCTTGTTACTGGCACCCTCTAGTGCCCGTGATCGTTTAACCCATGGAATTTACGTGCCCTCATCCCTAGATGAACCACTCGGTCGTTTGGAAGCGGCGCTAACAATGGTTGATGAAATGGACGTGATTGAAAAACGAATGTACCGAGAACGTAAAAAAGGCACACTTAAAGGTTTAGACTTGGATACTTTATCACTTGAAGCCAAAGAAAAAGGCATTATTAATGATTTGGAGTATCAGCGTTTCAAAGAATATAACGAATTACGCAAAGAAATTATCGCAGTCGATGATTTTGAAGCAAATCAATTTAAATTCAATGTGAAAAAGGAGAAGCCAAGTGGCGGCAAAGAAAACAAATCTGCCGGGTAGAACCGTCTATCTTATCGATGGTGCACGCACGCCCTTCTTAAAAGCGCGAGGCAGACCAGGCCCTTTTGTCGCGATTGACTTGGCGGTCAGCGCAGGTCGACCACTATTAGATCGTCAACCATTTGAACCATCTGATTTGGATGAGGTGATTGCAGGATGTGTCATGCCAGGACCCGACGAAGTTAATATAGCACGGGTAGCAGCTCTACGCATGGAATGTGGCGAAAAAGTTCCTGCATGGACTGTTCAACGCAATTGTGCTTCAGGGCTACAGTCACTGGATTGCGCAGCATTAAACATTGCCACTGGTCGTTCAGACTTGGTCATGGCTGGCGGTATTGAGAGCATGAGCCATGCACCAATTTTATATAATTTACACATGGTTAATTGGCTCGCAGATTTACAACGCGCCAAAACACCTTTTGCAAAGCTATCCATGATCGCTAAATTGCGCGGTAAACATTTAAAACCTGTCATTGGTTTAATTCGTGGTTTAACCGATCCAGTGGTTGGTTTGAATATGGGACAAACCGCAGAAAATCTTGCTCATCGTTTTAATATTTCTCGTTCCGACATGGATGCTTTTTCAGTTGAGAGCCATCGTCGCTTAGCCAGTGCTCAAGATAATGGTCATTTGGATGAAATTGTTACGATTTATGATAGTAAAGGCAAAGTCTATAATGCTGATGACGGTGTACGTCGTGATTCAGATATGACGGGATTATCCAAACTCAAACCTGTTTTTGACCGGAAATTTGGCAAAGTAACGGCTGGTAATGCTGCACAGATTACCGATGGAGCGGCATGGTTAATCCTCGCCAGTGAAGACGCAGTTAAAAAATACAACTTAAAACCAGTAGCCAAAATCATTGATGCAGAATGGGCAGGCCTTGACCCTGCACACATGGGCCTTGGCCCTGCACATTCCATGGCACCAATAATGGATCGTCAAGACTTAAAAATTGAAGACATTGATTATTGGGAAATCAATGAAGCTTTCGCTACCCAGGTTATGGCCTGTGTTGAAGCCTGGAAAGATGATGCTTATTGTAAAAATGAAATTGGTATTAGTGGTGCACTAGGCGAGATACCACGCGATAAACTAAATGTCGACGGTGGAGGTATTAGCATAGGTCATCCTGTTGGTGCCAGTGGCGCACGAATTGTTCTACATTTATTAAGAACACTAGAACGAACCAACACAACTCGTGGTATGGCCAGCTTATGTATCGGTGGTGGTCAAGGTGGCGCAATGTTAATAGAAAGGGTTTAGGGGTAACAACATGTCACATACATCGTCGTACAAACATTGGAAACCGGAAGCGGATGAAGATGGCGTTTTATGGCTGCACTTGGACCAACAAAATGCTAGTGCAAATGTGCTTTGTGTTGAAGTCTTGGAAGAACTGGAAACCATTCTGGATGAAATCGCATCGGCTACACCGCCTTTGGGTGTCGTGTTCGTATCAGATAAAAAATCTGGTTTTATCGCGGGCGCGGATATCAAAGAATTTACGCAAATCAAAGATATGGAAGAAGCCGTCAAGCACATTACACGCGGCCAATCAATACTGAATAAAATTGAAGCCTTACGTTGTCCAACGGTCGCTTTGATCCATGGTTTTTGCATGGGTGGTGGCATGGAGTTGGCTTTAGCCTGCCGTTATCGCATTGTTGATGATGGCCCAAAAACTACGTTATCACTTCCCGAAATCCAATTAGGCATTCACCCTGGTTTTGGCGGTTCTGTTCGTCTGCCACGTTTGATTGGTGCACCTGCCGCTATGGATTTAATGCTAACCGGCAAACCCGTTAACGCTCGCAAAGCAAAAAAACTGGGAATGGTTGACTATGCCGTGCCTACTCGGCAAATGTTATCGGCCGCTCGTACGGTTGTTATTGAAAAACCCAAACCGCGCAAACTTTCACGTTTACAAAAATTGACGAACAATGTTTTTATCCGTCCTCAACTTGCTAAAATGATGCGCAAGCAAGTTGCGAAAAAAGCCCGCAAAGAACATTATCCAGCTCCTTATGCTTTAATCAATTTGTGGCAAAAACATTTTGATAATCCAAAAACCATGATGGCGGAAGAAGCCAAG
>JAOUJM010000202.1 GCA_029883265.1 Gammaproteobacteria bacterium | reverse complement strand
CAACCAACTTCCACGTCGGGTTTCACCGCTTGAATAAAAGCATCGGTATTCTGATAAAAACGACTCATATCCTGGCTCATGTTTTTAAAATAATTGCCAGGCAATTGTTGCAGTTCTTGAAAATCATTCGCCGTGCGTTTGCGCAAGGATAAATGACCTTTGACGAATTGTTCCCATGCGGCGGCTGCAAAAAATTCCGTGGCTTCCGCTTCCAGCGCAATAAGGTCTTGAGTATTTTTCATGATTGTTAGGCTGCGTTGTGAGCCTTGCTGCATGGTTGCCTCACCCGCGCTGCGAATGTGTTCATGGCTGCGGGCTATTTTCTGTGAATACTGCAGAGTGTCCTGGTTTAAATTGCGTCCCATGGTTTGTAAAGCCAATGCTGAACTTTGAATACTATGTTCACGCGCATAGTCTAGGGCTTTTTTACTAGAGGTCACGACAAACCAACCTTCATCATATAATTGCTGATGACCGCGAAGATTCGCTGCGGTAATCGGGATTACATCGACCACAGATTGTTTTTCCACTGGACGTGCTGGGTTTTGTTGGCAAGCAATAATTAACATGCAAAGCAACGAACAATTAATGAATAAACGAAAAAAATGCATGGGCATCGGTTCTGGTTACAATTTTCTACAATCGAAACCATTGTAGTTTAAACAAAAATAAAAACCATTTATATCTAATACTACTTGGTTTGTTATGGCTATTAATGAGGCATCAATATTAATTCTGCTTTCACGAATAACAAAACCAATATTTAAAGCTTATTTAAGCTTCACAGGCGAAATTTAGTTTGTAAGCATTCACAATATAAATTGGTACAAGCTAAGATTTTGCAAAAAAAAAAATCATATTAATCAATTTTTTTTATTCGCTTTCCTGAGTGCTTGTATCAATAATTATTCAAGTATTAATAAAATACTTTGTTAGTAGAAAATAAAACGACATCCTTTTTGTGGGGATATGGGGGATTTACAATGCAAGTAAAAGGAATTATTGCGGCATCTGCCGCAGTGCTAGTTATTGCCGCCTGTGGCACCAGCGAACCAGAACCAACACAACGCACCTTAACCATCACCAGCTCATCGCCTATAAATAATCAAGATGGCGTCAAGATCGACAAAACCGTCAGCATTACTTTCCGTGAAGCACTAGACCAAACGACGGTCACGGCATCAAATATTTTGCTCATGCCTGGAAGTGCAATGATGCATATGTCAGGCATGGAAGATATGGACATGGAAGGCGTAACCGGAGAAATGGACCACACCGGCGTGGTTGACACCATGGCTGATTCAGCTGGTGCTATAACAGGTCAGGTGAGCTGTGATGCATCTTGTACCACTATCACTTTTCAACCACGTATGCATCTCGACCCCGGCACGATGTATCACATCATGTTGCATGGTGTGCGCTCAAAAGCAGGTGGCACATTCACTGGAACCCATGTGGTACCTCTGCAGTTTACCACCATGTACAACTTGCGAGTTAAACGTGATGTTTACAAAAACAACCAGGTCGACCAAGTACGCAATTTTGATTGGAATAAAGACGCAGTACCGCCAAAACTAAAACAAGAGGTTCGTACCTATAATAGCGAAGCAGGCGTGCAACGTTATACGGTCTATAACCAATTGCTGCCGGGTGGGCGTACGGTTAGTGCCTATTATGACAAGGGGCAATATGTTTTCGGCAATCCAGCATCGGGGTTACGTTACTATCGTTTCGATATGACTGAAGGCGGCAAAGTAGTCGCTCATGTCACATTTAACGGCCCAGGTCAGAATGGCACATGGGGTGACGGCGATGACACGGTTAGCAGTTGGAGTGATCACAATCATGACCACGGCGCACACCGTGTGATCCGCACTTATCGCACCACCTCGACTAGCGAAACTTGGTCCAGCTATGATCAAATGGCGAGCAATGCGAACTTCAAGTTACGACGTGCTAGTCTCGCGATTTATGATAATAACGAACGTATTATGAAAACCGTGCGTTTTAGTGACTTAGGGCCGGACAACATGCCCAATGTTGATGCAAGCGGCAATCCGACAGCTAATAGTAATGATACTGTCACCGAATACCGTATTTACGAATATGATCCAACGCATGGTCGTCGAATTGCACGCAGAGAATACGATGCGCCTGAAGGTGGTTCATTGACTTTTAATCCTAATAACGACGTTTTAAGTGGTTATCGCGCTTATAAAAACATCGATATGCATCGCGCCATTGAAGTCACCTATACCGGTGCTGGAAATGATGGTCAGTTCCTAGATGATCCGAGCACACCTGGTGTTAATGAAGAAGATGACAATACCATTCGTGATTACGAAGTGGAGTATTACTGTAACAATGCTCGCGCTTTTCAATTGGAAATCAATCCTGGTGCTGATGGACGCATTGGTAATTTCCAAAACATTAGTGCATTAATGTCGGCAGCCGAAAATTCCATCATGAATTATTGCAATCCTTCACCACCTAGCATGCCATTATCTGGCGATGACTTTCTAAAAGAAATTGATTTCTATGAATCTACGGCCAATTAAGTAATCAATAGTTAACATGCAATATTCGAGGCTCGCTTAGAGCCTCTTTTTTTGTCTCGGAAAAATAATCACAAGCAATTACAAAGCGTTTATGAATGTTTGTGTATGCCCTAAAAAACTCTGAAAACTGAACCCATAAAAAAAGCCCCGAACTGCTATTTCGGGGCTATGAGGTGCCAAGACGGGTTTTGTCGGTTGACAACATATTATTCTTCGTTGTTGTGAAACATTATGTGAATTCTGATATTCTTGGTGCCCAAGCTTTATTAATTCAACATAGGTGTGATATTACACCGCTTCGCGACAACGTCTGGACAATACTATGACATGCGCTATTGATTTCTTAATAGGATTTTTTCATTAATAAGTAGGATTATTATCTTTAAGCCTGTTCGTGCGTATGACCTATTTATTTTGCAGACGTATTCACCGGCCCCGCTAAACCAAAAAATAAACCCGCTTCTTGCCAATGCCTGATTTCAACGCCATCCACAACCCAGGTTTGACTGCGCAAAGATTGAATATCATCAACTACCGGAGTTTGGTACAAGGTGTAATGCTCCCCTTTAGTGTTCCGTAACTGTAGTTGTGCCGCCAAATTCCCTTGAATTGAGCAATAACGTGCACCAACTAGTTGTAAACGACTCACATCATTCTGCGAAGGCGTGGTGAGTTGGAAATCCAATTTATGCATGACTGAATTTAACTCGGTCACATGAGGAGTTTTGAATTCCACATTTAAATGTTTATTGTGATTCAAGGCAATTTCTTTAGCCACGCGTTGATCCACATTCTCCGATTGCATTTGCAACACCGATAACAGCAACACAAAAAGCATGCTAGCCACCCATAACCACGCAGATCCCGTCGCTTGTGATGGTAATACTGCGGCTGGTGGTTGCGCAAGCGATTGAGGGAGTGGCGAATCCGTTTGATGAAGCGCATCCATTTCAAACAAATGTTGTAATTTTTTGTTCGCTAACTTTTGCTGTTGGTAAAATTCCTTAAGTTGATGTTCAAGCGTATTCTGACTCATGACATCACCCCACTGGCAGTTTTTGCATGTTGCTTGAGCAATTTTTTCTTGGCTCGAAAAATTAAACTATGCACCGTGCCGCGAGGTACATCGAGTAGTTGCGCCACTTCACTTACACTAAAACCTTCAACCGCTTGCAAATATAATGCTTCACGTTCGATAGGTTTCAAGTCCGTGAGAATTTTTTCCAGCTCAGCAGCACTAAATGCATAATCAATTTCAAACGACTGACTGGCATCGACGGATTGCGATTCATCATCAAACGAAACAATCGAAACTAGTTTTTCTCGCTTGTACTGATTATAAAAAATATTGCGAATGGTGGTAAATAAATAAGGTTTGATGCGCGGGCCATCAGCTTTTAACAAACGATACCAAGCTTCTTGCAACAAGTCTTCCGCCATTGCAGGCTGATGACAAATTGACATGGCGTAACGGTATCCTGCTTGTAACAAATCTTCCACAGGTTCGGATGGCCCGCTAGACACTACATAGACTCCAAATGATATTTTCGTTTCTTGCCATCGACGGAATGCACAATGGCCTGAGTTGCAATCATATCATCGCCTTTCGCGCGCACCAGAAAATCGATATCAATTTTGCGTCCTGCTTGGTCTTTAAAATCGGCACAGCTCACATAGAAGCTGCTTTTTTTAACAATTCCATCATGCAGTTTATCAAGACTTAAGCGCAATACTTTGCCTTCTTTCTCGTCAAACAACATTAATTCGTTATTGATGCTTTGAGTTTTAATAAATTGATGCATTGCACCTTGAATAGTCGAGCGCAAATTGCCTTTAATGGATGGATCGTCACCTGCGAATGTCATCAATGGCAATGCCAAACATAATAAACCCAGGGTCACTTTTAAACCTTGCATAATCAAATCTCCTGTTATTGTTAATGTGAACTCAATTCACTAACAACTCGACAGGCGATTTGATTGCACTATTTTATTTGAATTTTTGCCTGAAAGAATAAGGTCGGAACAGTAATATCACCCACGCCAGGAATAAAGCTGGCATTTAGGGCTAAACGATTCCAACCCATACTGATATAAGGCAACACGGCGGGAAACGGCAACCCATTTTTTACCCGTTTACGCGATAGGCCAATAAATAATGCACCTGTATCTATATTAATTAAATTAAACGGCTTGAAGCGATGGGCCCTGCCACTACCAAAATAATACGCATCTTCAGCATTGCTATCTAAATAATAGCCAACATAATAATTGCGAATTTTGGCGTGATTTTGTTTTTCCAATTGCAAGCCAAAGCCTTTGTTGCGCTCATTAAATTGATATTGCTCATACACCGGTGTACGGGTTTCTTCGACAACCGTTTTGCCGCGATTCGAAATCAGCTCTCGTTGAACAATCACTTTACTCTCGATCATCATGGGTTGCAGGTGTTTGGAAATTCCGTTTTGCACATAATACCAGCGTTAATTCGCCTGACTCACACTAAGGAATGACAGCATTAAGAGGCTAGGAATGAATAGAATAGTTAGCTTTTTACAGGATGTGCGTAGGCCAAAAGCAACGCGTAGGCATCGGGATAACATAGGCAATTCACTTTTTAGTTATTATTGTTAGTTAGTTTTTAGTTTTATTCTTAAAAGTGGTGTAGCTATTTGTTTTCTACTGATTATCTTTAGAACCGCTTTTTTTGTTAATCATGCTGGATAAAACCGTCGCCAGAACTTTGTCGGAAATTCCGTTTAGACGTGGATCGGTTTTGATTAATTCAGCATATTCAGACAAGACACTATGCGCGTCCAAGGCACGGGTAACCAGGCCACGGATGTTTTCCAGCTCTTGTTGACTAACACGATTTGGTTTTGGAAATTCAATTACTTTACTCATGACTCCCCCAGCACTTCTTATTGTATGGGTTAATTTACTTATTGTTTGAAGGTCTATTGTAACACAATGCGCTAGATCCACAAAATAATAATTGATATTATTCCTCAGGTTTAGGCCTTGGACTTAATCACTAGGTTCAGCTGCGGTTCAGTTTAAACCTGCTCCTTGCATAAATTAAGGAGCAGGTATTAGGGGATTTTATTCTTCCGTGGGTGCTTCAACCACATTATTAATATCTGGGTTAAATTGCAGCTGAGTGCCTAAGCTGACAACAAAAGAACCTATCTGAGTCTGCATTTGATAAGTATTGCTGATGTCATCTGAATCAAATAGAACGCTGGAATGAGTGGAGCCATTTTCATATTTCACCCAAACTCGCAAGCCATTTACATCTGCTGCATTGGCATCCACTTGTGTTAAGCCCATTAATGTTGCAAAAGGCTCGTTACCTGCCAGTGGCGCGCCTACGGTCATCGGTACTGTCGCCGTATCAACGACCCGATTGGTAATTTTATCGTCGCCCATGGCTTGCAGAAACAGCACCGAACGCCCATCAAATTGATTCACATAATTAATCGGATCAACCGGATCAAGAATCATTTGTGCGGCATTGAGAAAACGTTCGTAATCTAACGAACCTTTGGGTATTTGCGCAGCTCGCGCTAAACCAATTTGTATAATGGGCCCGAAGGTTGGTGAACCATCGAGAATTTTCGCAACATGGCCACCACCGTTAGCAAGCGTAATGCTTTTTAAACCATTCTCTTTAGCCGCAAACGAAGTTCCAACGATTGAACCTAATGAGTGACCAACAAAACTTAAATTATTGCTTATGTCCAAGTCAGCCACAGTATCTTCGTCTAACGATGTTTGCTTCAAAGCCTCGGTCAAATGAAACAAGTCAGACACGGCCTGGCGAATATTATCGCGTGAGACTAATAGATTACGTAAATTAATAAAATGTACGCCGGACTCATCGATCACTCCATCGGGCTCATAGGCACCTGCTTGGTTCATGTAATCCATGTCAAGATGGCGTTCGAAATCACCCGCCAAACCATAGGTGTCCTCAACTATTCCGTGTAAGGGTAAATCAATAGCGACCACGACCTGTGGGCTAAGGGGATTTTGCGCTAATGCTGCGCCTAATGCTAAAGCATTGGTGCGATTTTGCGTAATACCATGTTGGAAAATCACGGTTGGCCATCCACCCTCGGGTTTAGTCGCATTTTCTGGCGGTAAAATAATTAATACCGGAATCCTTAGAAATTCAGAAACCTGCAATTCACCTGCTTCATTGCGTTGCCATTGCTGGCTTAATGGCGCAATTGGATTAGTTGCATTGGCACGACTTAGAAAATAAGGCACATCCAAGCTTGCCTTCATGAGTCTTAAAGTAATCGTTTCATTAATGGGCGCTGGAAACGGGCCGAAAAGATTGCTTAGCTGATAAGTTGTCTCACTATTCTCCTGTAGCGGTGTCATTGCTTTAACTTCATCCAAAACATCACCCACGCCTTGAGTGGTAAAAGCCCAACTGAGAATAATATCGGGTTTCTCATAGGCAAGGGCTTGTCCTGTTAGACCTGCAACTACTGTCTCATAGCCCACTGCAAAGCCTTCATACGATGATGTCAACTGTCTTAGACCTTCCATGCGTATTGCGCTTTCAGTGGAAAGTACAGGTACGGTGCTTTGTATCTCCATCGTATCCGTCGTTTCAATTAAAGGTGTTTCAGATTTGACCAGGGCATAAGCCGTATCAGGATAAAACGCTTCGTGGTGTTGATTGTGTAAATCGTTGGTTAAAACCACAAGATAATTGGCACGCGCCATCAGCGGTTTAAGCGGTGTTATCAATAACGTACTTTTGTTTTTATCTACGGGCGAAACACGCGCCTCGTAATCAATACCAAATACTAGTTTTTCATAAACAGCATTATTGTTTTCATCCGGCCACACGGGCCCCAAAGGCGTTGGGATTTCTGCTTGATCATCAATTTTGATATTTACTCGATAGACATGTATCGCATTAGCGTTGATGGAATCTGCTGCAATAGCTTGAGTGAATTCTACGATGAAGGGTGTGACTGTGGAAAATCCGTCCAAGGTATTCAGTGCAACCACGGGATTGCTTGAATCAGTCGCATCGCCATCAACTGGAATATTCAAGGTTCCATCGCTGGAACCGGAAAATAATAAGTTGTTAGGCCAGGGTAAACTTCCGCCAGGATTAGGATCGAATAAAACTTTATTCGGGGTTGTCTCTATCGCATCTTGTAAATCAGAGCTTTTACCCGCACCACACGCAACGAGGACAATGCTAATTAAACCGGTTATTATTAATTTGTAATTCATTTTTTATCCTCTCACTTAATTAAAACTGCCAACGCAATTGTGCACTGACAATATCAACTTGCGCTTGGTATTGACCATTTAACGTTGCGGCCAATGTAGGCACACTGCTTTCAAAGGTATTATTAATTTCCGTATCGTCAATAAATAAATGGCTATAGGCAAAATCAAAACGCAGGTCCTTGCTTTCTTCATAACTAAATCCAAAAGCTAACCAGGTACGATCATTTCCCGGTACACGTGCGGTGCGTAACTCAGCATTTGGAATTGGTGTTTGATCATAAGCTACACCAAAACGAATATCGATGGCTTTAGAATATTCCAACACACCTCCCAAGGATACACGAGTGCTATCTCGCCATGACTCAGTGGTAGCTGAATCGGGTTGCACACCGTTGTCATATTTAATACGCAATTCGTCGAACACAGCCCAATTGGTCCAACTCACATCGGCTAATAAATCCAATTTTGGCATTAGGTTCTGCATAAAACTAAGCGTTAAATTTTTTGGCAGAGTTACATCCGCAGAAATT
>JAOUJM010000476.1 GCA_029883265.1 Gammaproteobacteria bacterium | reverse complement strand
AAAAGCATTGGAAGACGGATTGAGAATCGATCTGCGAGATAGACTACAGCTTCAAATCGTGCCTGAATAGTGGCGAGTAATAGGGCGAAAAAAAACAGGCTGACAGGCGTCAGCAATACCGCGCTTGCCATGCTATGAAACAGCGTTGCCGAAAGAGCAACAAACAGCCATTTATCGATATAACTCCCACGCCAGGCATTTATTAATGCAAGTAGAAAACTAGAAGTCAATAAAAGTAGAAATAATAGGCCGCCAAAATATCCCAACTCACTAAAAACTTTTATGACTAAATTATGTGGTGTTCTTAAAATTTGATGTTCGTTAACATAGGGCGATGCATTTTCTTGCCCTACTTTTGCATATTTCGGATGCAGGTACTCAAAATTGTTTACACCCACACCCCATGGATTATCAATGGTCATATGCCATGTGTTTAGCAGCATATCGATTCTTTTTTCGTAGGAACTACCGATGCTGTTTTGGATAAGACTCAAACGAGCATTAAGCCGACCGTCTTGCAGTGAATCAAAGGTATGGTAAATTCCTAGTCCAAGGGCCAACAAGGCCGATATTGTTAAAAACAAAAACGCCTGGCGCATATTTTTTTTCAACATAAACAAAAATATCAAAAGTTCGCTAACACTCAATCCAATGATTACAGCGCGTGTTCCGGTTTGAATAAGTATGCTCACAATACCAATAGTGGTAATCAAACCAGCAATGAGTTGCACAGGTTTTTTTCTTTGTCTAATACAAAAGATGACAAGCAATGGAATCCAAATATTAAAAACTGCAGATGTATTGTTAATAAATCCAATCGGGGAGAACGTACCGATATTGTATGGTGCATGAAGAACTAGACGTTCAACAATGAAAACCAAATTAAACGCCAATGCGGCCAAAAAGACTAGCCAAAGAATGAGATCTGTTAGGTCTTCTTTAGAATATTTCTTCTGTAAGCAATAAACAAATAAACAAACATTCATAAATCGCAATAAGAACTCTATCCCAGCAACCTTGTGCGGCGCCCACCATAAGCTTATTGACATCCAATAAAGCAAGACAAGAACGAGAATTCCAAGATATCCGATGGTAAGTCTATTCGTCCTAAATAAGGAGAAAAAAATAAAACTGCTCATCGTCACATCGATCACAAACCATTTTGCTGTGTCATGTGTGTAATAAAATGCATCAATATGAATAGTTGAAATAGTGATGGCCGCGAGTATTAAAAAAATACTCCAGGGATTAGACAGAACAAGTGTCAATTTTTTTTCTGATTTATTCAACTCGTGTGTATTTTCATTCGTTAAGTGCAGCTGAAAAGACCACAACTGCTTCATTTTGTGAAATTTTAATTCAATCCTGCCAGTGATGAACATTCGCCATCACATGACAAAATGTTGTGACAGGCCTCTAGTTTATTATTTCTATTTAAACCCCTCAAACCCAATCAATAAACCAGATATTTTTTCTTCCAGTTTGGCTTTGTCTTTGTCTCTAAAACCGAGGTGGGTGTCAGCGATGCTTCCTGATTTTGAAATCAAATATGCGCTGGGCATGCCTTTGACTTCATATTGATCGGCCGTGCTGCCTTTTGGGTCGAAAGCAATCGTAAATTGAGCCGGATATTTTTTCAGAAATGCATCTGCAGCTTCACGCGTGGTGTCTAAATTAACTGCAATGATTTGTAATCCTTGTTTGCCGTATTTTTTTTGCATTTCATTCATCCATGGAAACGACTTACGGCATGGCACACACCAACTCGCCCAGAAATCCAGATAAACCACTTTGCCTTTATATTTGGATAAGGAAATTTCGCCGTTAAGGCTTTGCAATTTAAAATCACCAGCCTTGGTTTCCGCATAAAGAGTTGAGGACAAGACAAAAAACACGATCAGACTAGCACACACTCTAAACAACATAATCACTCCTCAATAGATAATCCATTCTTAATTGCTTGCCAAGGTTAACAAGATTGGTGGAATTCGCAAGCGTGTGTTTCTAACGACACTGGCTTATGGTTGTTCCGGTAATAATGAGCCCTCGCATTCAAAATGCTACACTTCTAATTTTTATAAT
>JAOUJM010000475.1 GCA_029883265.1 Gammaproteobacteria bacterium | reverse complement strand
AGACGTGTGTCGGCAAATTCGGTGGATCAGGCACAAAGCGGCGAGGAAGCAGTTAGGCAGACAGTCGAAGTTATGCATAAGATTGTCGGTCAAATAGGTATGATTGAAGATATAGCTTACAAGACAAATTTGTTAGCTTTGAATGCAACCATTGAGGCCGCACGAGCCGGTGAGCAGGGAAAAGGTTTTGCTGTGGTTGCAGATGAAGTTCGTCAACTCGCCGAGCGTAGCCAATATTCTGCGCAAGAAATTTCTCAACTTGCAAGTAATAGCCGTACGATTGTGGAAAAAGCGGGTTCTGAAATTGCGGAGCTGTTACCCAATATTGAAAAAGTGGCCGCACTAATGGACGAGCTACTAGCGGCTTCCGAAGAGCAAACAACAGGGATTGGTCAAATCAATACGGCAATTTTGGAGTTGGATAAAGTATCGCAAGAAAATGCGTCCTCATCTGAAGAACTGGCATCAACCGCAGAAGAAATGAATGCACAGTCAAATCAACTTTATGATTTGGTCGGATTTTTTAAAACCTGAAAATAATTTTCTTAATGTATTGTAATGTGGTCGCCAAAAAATACCATTAGAGTTTAGATTTTTATTGTTGGTTTAGAACTGATCGTCGCTTTAAATAGGCTGCCGAGTAAAATAATAGGCCCCTCCTCCCAATTCTACTCGACAACCACGGTAAACTAATTTGATAGGGGTTGGATATCGTCACTGTCCACTGTGTTTTCTAAATTATTGGTGTGTTTCATTAAACGCAAACAATACCAATCTTGGCGTGTAATAATTTCGCGTCGTCCATCTAAATAAGTAATTACTATCGAACTTAAGCCATTATTACCGTAAAGCGCGGCTTTGACTTTAAATAGATCACCCGACAGGTTCGTGTACCAGGCATTAACGACTGGCTCCTGTTCTGTATGCATGTTTCTCCCTCGAGATGTTATTGTGTGACTGCAAACCATGAAATTTAACAATCAATATTTATAGAACTATATTCGCTAATGGAAATTAACCGATGCTTAACGGTTTAAAATAAACCTTAGAATCTAAATAGCAAACTATCAAGCGAAAATGACTAAAGTCTTAAGATACTTTTGTCGAAAGCGAACTATTCCTTAACAAAATCTAATTAGGAGGGATAGTGGATCACGCACTCAATCTCGCACTAGGCACAACGCTTTCACTGCGGCCCTTACGTGGCAGTATACAACAAAGAATTACAGGTGAGTTATTTGGAAAATTTAAAAAACAAAGTTTACTTATCGCTTGGGATAAAAAGCCCAAAAATGATTTTAAAATTGGAGATGCTTTTGTTGTAAGCTTTCAAGAACAAAATATTCACTATGCTTTTCAGGCAGTGGTTCAGGCTATTGCAATGCAGCCATTTCCGCATATTTATTTGTCTTATCCGGACAGCAGCAAAGGCGTGATGTTACGTCGTTCACCGCGGCACCCGCTTGATTTACCAAACATACCATTAGCTTTAAGTGTGCAACAGCACGGTCGACAAGTGATGATTACTATGGATGATATTAGCCATAGTGGCGCTAAGCTATCTGCTGATTTGCGTTTAGGAAATGTTAATGAAGATTTCACCATTGAGTTACATGCACCACAAAGTGGCGAACATATTAGTCTTACTTGCGTGATTCGTTATGTGCGGAATCGAAAACAAGCAAGCGAAGTGCTAAGACAGCAAAGTTGTTTTTCTCATGGCGTAGAATTCAAGGACTTGGGCGATTCTGAGCAGCAGTTTATTGATCGTTTAATTTTGGCGAATCGACCGTTACATAATCAGCAAAAATTATGAAATGTCGAGGCAAGCCTCGTCCATTGCTGCCAATTGTTCACGCAAGCTTAAAACATGTTCTTCCCAATAACGGGGCGTGTTGAACCAGGGGAAGGCAAATGGAAACGCGGGATCTTCCCAGCGTCGTGCTAGCCAGGCAGCGTAATGCAAAATTCTCAAACTTCGTAAAGCTTCAATAAGATTCAATTCGGAGTAATTAAAATCCTCGAATTGTTGATAACCTTCGATAATATGACGCATTTGCAGCGACATTTCTTCGTGATCACCG
>JAOUJM010000474.1 GCA_029883265.1 Gammaproteobacteria bacterium | reverse complement strand
TGGCTGTCATGTATTTGGTGACATGGATAATCTAGCCTGGGACCTGGGCAATCCTGATGGCAGTGATGTGCACAATCCTGGGCCTTTAAAAATCAACCATGAGAGTTTTGGTTTACCTGTGGACCCAAATTTTAAACCCATGAAAGGACCGATGACGACGCAGAGTTTGCGAGGCCTGGCTAATCATGGACCAATGCATTGGCGTGGTGATCGTCACGGTGGAGGCGAAGGCATTATCAATGCGCAACCGGATCAAGGTGCGTTTGATGAAGTGGCGGCATTCAACGCATTTAATCCAGCATTTGTTGGTTTGATCGGTCGTGACCAGTCCCTGAGCGCTGACGAAATGCAAGCATTCACCGACTTCGCCTTGGAAATCACCTACCCACCAAACCCAATTCGTGCGCTGGATAATTCACTTAGCGATGCACAACAAGCGGGTAAAGATTTCTTTTTTGATGAAAGCAAAATTGTCGATACCGTGTTTCACTGCAATGGTTGTCATACACTGGATCGAAATGCGAACAAGAACTATGCGGTCAATAAACCGGGTTTTTTTGGTACCGACGGAAGCTACACCTTCGCATTTCAGCCACAGTTTTTCAAAGTTCCACATTTGCGAAATATGTATCAGAAGGTTGGTAAGTTCGGTATGAGCAATAGCGGCTTTTTTCTCGCTGATGATCCGTTCAGTGGTGATCCTTTTTTTAATGCCAATCAACATAGGGGTGATCAAGTTCGCGGATTTGGATTTTTTCATGATGGTAGTGTCGATACTCTGTTTCGTTTTCACAACATTGTTGGTTTTCTGCCGCGACCTGAAGGTGCAGTGACGCCGCTTGATCCGGGTAATCCTGCGAGCTTGCCCATTTCAGAAGCGGGCATGACGATTCGTCGTAATTTGGAAGAATATTTAATGGTGTTCGATAGTAATTTGTTTCCAATTGTTGGGCAACAGGTTACGATTTCTAAAGCAAACTTTTTTGCCGCAATTCCTCGACTGCGTTTGTTAAAAGCGCGTGCAGAACTCGGTGAATGTGATTTGGTGGCTAGCCAGGGGGCTAAGGGGTTTTTCTATGCGGGGAATGATAAATTCCTCAGTAACTATCAATCGTATTGGCCGATTACAAGCTATAGTTTATTGTATTATGCGTGGTATAAGCCGGTAACATTTACCTGTGCGGTACCAGGGAACGGCGTACGCATCGCGTTGGATCGCGATGAAGATGGTGTGTTTGATGAAATCGCTAGGCTCCCTGACGATAATCAATTAGACGGCGTCAGCACTACAAGCACAATTCTCGACACTGCTGGTGTTGCTGGCGGGCTATAATCACTGCAATGGCTACAAAACAACGCTAGGGTCTTGCCCCAAGCGTTGTTTTGCCAAATCACTCTTGCTAAGCACGATAACAAACCAGTGCAAATGGATTGTCGGGGTCTGTGCATAGTGTGTTTTAATATCTGGCAATTAAATAATGAAAACTTCAAATCGCCAACGATTGCTTAAATCACTATGTGCTTGCTGAACTCATTTGTCGCAAATATTCAATATTTGCCTTAATTATTGTTATATGCTGTCTTCTAGCTGATCAATTGAGGGTTTGATAGTGAGTAGTTTAACATTCAAGTACACCATTTTATATGTAGAGAACGTTGAGAAGACTCTGGAATTTTTCGAAAAGGCTTTCGCGTTGAAACGATCTATGTTGCATGAAAGTGGCGATTATGCTGAGTTACAAACAGGATCGACTAAATTGGCTTTTTCATCACTTGAGCTTATGCAACAACTAGGTAAAAATCCAAGTAGCGTGGATGTGAAACATCCTTGTTTCGAAATTGCATTTGAGACTGATGATGTAGGAGCTGCCTTAGAAGCCGCGTTAGCTGCTGGTGCCCATTTAGTGCAAGCTTGTGAAGAAATGCCTTGGGGGCAAACGACGGCTTATGTTTCTGACACCAATGGTTTCTTGATTGAGCTTTGCTCACCGGTAACTGTGCCGTCATAGCCACTGCTAAATAATTGCGAGAAAATTTCATTCTGCTTTTTTAACTTCTTCGGGCTCATATGAAACCAGCGCTTAA
>JAOUJM010000201.1 GCA_029883265.1 Gammaproteobacteria bacterium | reverse complement strand
TGTTTTTCCCAATTTTCGCTCTAGATTATGGCGAAATAGTGGGAAAGGAAAATGGCCACAACGGCTTGTGTTGCAAAGCATTAATGTTAAACCTATGGACAGAAATAGCGTTTTGTTTTGGATTTCCCAGTTTAGGATTACTAGACGTCGTTAACTAGGCGCTTACTAAAAATCTCCTTTTTCTTCGAATCCAAATCCCTTTCGAAATAAATAATCATGGTCTGTATTGGTAAGTTCGTTATTGACTATCCTATCTAGGAAGCTTCTATTTGACAGAAAAAAATCACCCGCTTCACTAGTGAAGACAAATTTATTATTGAGTTGGTGAAACGAATATGGAAACAGATTAAACACTAGAAAAGGATTCGTAAATTGATTTTCTTATGGGGAGAGTCTCAGAATATATTCTTTCACGGTATATCAAAAAATGGATTTCCTCCGAAATCACTGTTTCAGGGTATTCATTATTTGTTTCTATGATCAGGACTAATCCTTGTCTTTTTACAGCAAGCATGGGGAAAAGATATCGAAATCGTACTAACGTGGAATCCATGTACGGTTCATAGAGTTGGGGGATTTGGATAGTCATTGTTTTCATATCATATGTCTATTCTCTAATAGTTTACTAATACCGTTGAAGTTCTAGTGTACAACATTAACGTAGTAACAGAATAGTAGAGCTTTTGGATGCCTTATTCTTATTGTAATGTTGCCTCGACAGGAAAATGGTCACTTACTTCCAGGGCTTGTGTTTCCGCTAAGTTTAGCTGGATATCGTAACGGTAAACGGATGAACTGTTTACAATGAAGTGGTCTTGAATACTGTTTGTGATCACGAGATGATCGTACGCGCAGTCGGTACTATGGCGAGTGGTTGTATCAAGTTCAAACGATGTTAACCAGGTAAATCGATCATCGGAAATGAGTGCATTGGTTTGCTGTTCTTTTGCATTTAAATAGGTGCAATCTGCATTAAGATCTCCGAGTATGATGGCATCAAGGTCATTATTTTTAGAGATGGCGTCTTCATAGACCAGAGGTAGATTGTTAATTTCATCAAGTGCCTCATTGGGTTTGACGTGTATGGCAATGAGCGAAACGGTTAGATTGTTGATTTCGATATAAGCGACGAAGGGTTCACGTTCGAATTGATCGCGGTCAGGTTCAGCACCATCATCATACATATATGTATTGAGGACAGTAACACGATCACTTCGATAGATGAAAGCGTATTGTTCTTTGTAGGATGTACGCCCTGCCCGTTCGCTTAATACGAGCTGATAAGTGGCTGGCGGGTATTGGTTGACGCGGTTCAAAAGTTCGTAAATTGCTGTTTCACTCACGTCACGGATTTCTTGTATAAGGATAATATCATAGCGGCGAATGATGCCAGTTAAGTGGCTAACAACGTCAGCGTTTTTCATTTTCGTTTGGCCAAAGCTCTGGATATTAAAAGCACCAATGCGACTAGTGTTGCCAAGTGATTGGTTCGTCTCCGCACCAGTGTCTGGGCCACTTCCCTGACCACATGCGGTGGCAGTGAGCAGAGTAATGAATTGTATAAAAATGAGGAGCCCTCTCATAACTGATTCTTTTTATTACCTTATTGATTCTCAAGTTTAATTTGCTTCTGTCGTTACACGGTGTATCCATGGGAGTACATCGTCATGACAACCATCCAATCTATGGTAAATGCCATAACACATGTGACGCAAGCTTATGAAGCAAGTGCTATGAGTATAAACGAGCGTGCGATTGTCGATGCCGTTCGTCATGTCTCATCGGTGACATCGTCCCATTTGGATGCGATGAACCGTGGTTATGATGTGCAGTCGCGAACCCTTTCTCAAGCAGTTGTAGCGGTTTCGCATCCGGTATTGGATGCAAACGCAGATCAAATACGCGTAGCGCAATCCCAAGAACAAGACATATTGTTTCCATACTTACGTGCTGTTCAGCGCCAATACGATGAGAATTTACATTCTGACATTATCGCATCACTTTTATCGACACGCCTATCTGGTCAATTTGCTTTAGCGCTTGTTGCTCGCATCATCGAGGCGACCCATGTGGACCGATCACTCGGCGTGGACGGGATGCATAGTGTGCAATCGGCATTAAGGGAGGTTCGTTTGGATAAGCTACAAGATTCTCTCAAAGGAACTGAACTTGGAGCTCGTCGAATTGATATTCTTGTGCAAAACGCGAGTTATCGTTTATTGATCGAGAACAAGTTATTAAGTAGTGAATCGGATAATCAAACCAAAGATTATTATTGTGTGATGCAAGAAGCCAGTCGGTTGTATGATGATGGTCGGCATAATGTCTATGTGTTTTTAACACCCACTGGATCTCAAGCAGATTGTCCTCAATTTAAGGCATTAAGCTATTTGCAGCTTTATTCAATTTTGAAGGATATGGCCAAAGATCAGTCAATCTCTAATCCCAATCGAGAACTCAGTGACTTTTATACAAACGAGCTCTATCAGTTGTTTATGCGTCCCCGTATGCATCGTTTGGTAGAGTTACAACAACGGAGAAAAATGTAATGGCAAAAAAACAGAAAATGAATTTTACAGAAGTCGCGCTGCAATATAATGAGCATTGCGCCACGCTGGATGAAGCTCGTAAAGTCTTTCGTGACGAAATCAATAACCTTAATACGCGAATCTTTGAAGAACTATCCAAATATTGCAATAGCGAATACAAAGATCGCTTGCGTTGGGGAAGTGTAGAAGAGCAATCAACCGCACGTGAAGGTGCGTGGTTGAGCTATTGGGTTGGTAGTAATATGACAATTGATTTGAAGCAAGCAGGTAATACCCGTTATACCAAAGGCTCAGCAAAACTGTCTTTTGAAATTGCTTACGACTGGGATGAACACCATCAATATATGTTTCAAGCGTATTTCTTGAATCATAATACCCGTGGTTTTGAGGAAATGGATGAAACCATCGTGTCGATTATCGAGGAACTTGGCAAGGATGATTTTCCGAATCATACGCATGTTAAAAGCGACAAAACAATTATCTTTCAGTATTTTTTAACTAAAGACAATGATCTATTTAATACTTATGTGCAGCATGTTGAAAAATGCATTAAAGTTTGCCAATTAACACTGGATCGAATGTTTCCTGATTTAGGCGAGCAGGAAGCCGCTTAGTCTGTTGGGGCGGAGCTATGGTCAGTGAGCGACTTTCCACAATGTGGACACTGCTCCGATTGTGTTTTTTTCGATCCAAGCTCTTCGACAAACGCTGCCCCTAGAATGCTGGTGGGTAACGCGAAAAGGCCAATACCTAAAATGGCAATGATGGCGGCAAGTAAACGTCCGAGTAATGTGATCGGGTAAGTGTCACCATAACCAACTGTGGTTAAAGTGGTAATACCCCACCACATGGCAGCAGGGATGGATGAGAATTTATCTGGCTGCGCTTCGTGCTCTACATAATACATTAGAGATGATGCAATGATCAGCAAAACGATGGTAAATGAGAGTGTGAGAATTAGCTCTTCTTTTTTCCTTAACATCACTCGACCAAATAATTGTATTGAATTGGAATAGCGGGCCAGTTTAGCGACTCGAAACCAGCGAAAAGTTCTGAGCAAGCGCATCGCAATTAAATCTACGCCAAAGAAACTTAAATAAAAAGGTACGATTGCCAGTAGATCAATAATCATCATTGGCCGCATTGCCTTTTTTAGCCGTATTGAAATGCCACGTTGTGTCGGTGAGTGGGCATTACAGCACCAAAGACGGGCGACATACTCCACAGTGAAAACAATAACCGCAAATGCTTCGATCCACTGCAGTTGAGGACCTATTTGTGCCTCGATGCTATCGACCGTTTCCAGAGTTAAACCTATCACTGAGAGCAGGATGATTCCAAATAAAGCTAGGTTCACATGGTATGCGAGACGATCATTTCGGTCAGTTTGCTCTAATATGCGATAGAGAAATAGGCGTAATGTTTTTGACATCCAATAATCATAGCGCATTATCGGGCGCTAGGGAGTTTGTGTTTGTTGACTAGGTGTTATAGGGTTTAATGCATGGACTCAACGAAGTCCAGTAACCTACTATTTTTATTAATTCTTTAATTCTTAGGATGAATCATGATTCGCCTAAAACACATAGCCTCAATTGTTGTGATCAGCATTTTCACTATCAGCCTTGTTGCTTGCGGTGAAGGTGATAAGCAGCCTGATCCCGATAGTAGTAAAAATTCTGGTTCGACTTGCTGCAAAGTTTGTAAGGCGGGTAAAGCCTGTGGTGATAGTTGTATCAGCCGGGACAAGCAGTGTTCTAAAGGGGCTGGGTGTGCATGTAATGGCAAAGTTCAATTGACTGGAGCTAATCAATGGATTCCGCTAATTATGGACGGTAGAATTGACGGTGTGAGTGGTTTGATGTATTCATCGGGCGCTGAAAGCGGGGTGACTGATAGCAATGGTCGCTTTACCTATGAACTTGGTTTGACGGTGACCTTTCAGATAGATGATATTTATCTGACATTGCAGCCCCATCAAGTCGATTCTGTTTGGGCGTTGGGAGAACGCGATCAGGGTCAAGTATTTCTGAATCGGCTATTGTCACATGATATTGACCAAAATAGTGGGAACGGTATTCAATTGATACTACCAGAATAACGTAGCTACGTTACTCCCGTTGTGCAGCATTCGTGATGAGATTGTAACTGAACCACCCATCACCTGTTTGAAAGGTCTGCGGCTTCGCAGTTTGCGCATCGCGTTGGATGCCGATCCCGTCATGGTATGGCTGAAATGAAACGATTTTGTCGTATTTAATACGAAAACTTTTTTCAGCGCCGGTGAAATAAATATGTTTATCAGTTATGCCGAGTAGTCCCGTGTGTCCACGTGGACAGTTTTGTGTGTTTCAACTCGATGCCCTTTAAATGATCCCGTGCGATAATATAACCCTTTGGCGATGCGTATGCTCACACCGTGGGATCCACCAATATGGAGGCTTGGCCGGGACTCGAACGAGATCCGCCAAGATCGCACATAACTTGCTGATTCTTGAGGTGAGCCGATTATGAAAAAAGCTAACATGATTTATAATATTCTATTCGAAAATTGTATTTAGAATTATTCCCTTACGTTACTTTTTGGCGAATTTAGCATGAATCCCGGCCAACTCTCATTTACATTCATGTAAACAGAAAAATCTCTAAAAAGATGTCGATGTTAAGGCCAAAAGAAACTACGGGTCCAACCAGCAAACGAATCAAAATCATCCAGATCTAAAACACTCACCGGATCAAAAAAATCAAAATCATAATTCGTGCTCAGTGTTTGCCTATACAGAAGCGGGTTGACTTTTCCGATTAGATTCAATGAGTCTGTTCAATTCTGCAATTAGATGATGAAGCTTTACAGGCTTATGCAATAATTCGAGACCGGAAACACTAGCGACCCGGAGCCGCTCCGGTGAGGTATCTCCACTAATTATTAGCGCGGGTAGTTCGGGTAAAAATTCGCGAATCTCATGAACCAGATCAATACCATTGTTGTGATTCTGTAAGCGGAAGTCTGATAACACAATATCGGGTGATGTTGAACGAGCAATGGTCAGTGCATCTTCTTTGTTGCTTGCTGTGATTGTTTTCATGCCAATGTCTTCCAAATAAAATTGCATACTTTTGAGAACGTCAGGTTCATCATCAACAATTAAGATTTTCTTATTTATTAGTAGGTCAACATTAGGCATATGGTCAATGTATTCGAAAGGTGTATGACCGATGGGTAGATCAGTTTGTGGAATATGGAGCGTAAATTGTGTGCCAGCTTTTGGTGTTGACGTCACAGTGATTTGCATGTTCAGTAACTTAACCAGGCGTGTCACTATGGATAGCCCAAGACCCAAGCCATTGACTCTGTCTCGTTGCGGGTTGTCGACTTGGAAGAACTCTTCGAAGATATGTTCAAGCTGATCTTCGTGGATGCCTATGCCGCTATCCTTTATTTGTACAACAACTTCTTTGTCACCGTGGCCCACTTTCAGTTCGATAGTCCCTTCGATTGTATATTTAAACGCATTGTCAAGTAGATTGCGTATGATGCGTTCAAATAAGGCGATATCGGTTTCAACAAATATCGCAGTATCGACGGCCACTTTAAATTCAAGAGATTTGGTGCTGGCTATGCTCTGGTATTGTTGTTCCAGATCACTGAATAACCGATTGAGTTCGATGACTTGTTTAGATACAGCTACTAGATTTGCATCGAGTTTTGAAATATCTAATAAAGCGTCTAATTGTTGTGAGACGGCATCGACTGATTTGCGAATGTTTAGACTGATGGTACGACTTCGATCATTCAACTCTTGGCGCTCTAGTGTGGCGCAAAATACATTCATTGCTTGAATCGGCTGCCGAAGATCATGGCTCGCGGCGGCGAGAAAGCGCGTTTTTGAAGCATTGGCTTGTTCGGCTTTATCAAGTGCAAGCGACATTTTTGAATTCATCGTTTGAAGTTTTAATCGGTTTTCAAACAATTCAATATAGAGTGAAGCGGCGATAGAACCGAATTGTAATAGAATCAAACAATACACCAGCAGCAAAAAGCCAATCGTATACTCGGTTACCCCTGAACCACCAGGAACTAACAAAGTCCATCCAATTGCATATGGCAATAGCGTGGGAAAAAGAAAACTGTGAAACTGATATTTAAATCCATTTGAGCCTGTAACTGAAGCGCCTGCGGCAGCAATCGCGAACATGCTTAACAGAGCACGTTCATAGTCTCCTACGTATGGGAAAAAGAGAACTGTCAATCCTATTAGCGTACCATTCAGGCCGTTAATAAAGTCAGCGATCGCGATTCGATTTCGAAGCGATAGGTGGTTCATGTTAGGTAGTCGACTCAAGGTGATCCAGCGAAGAACGACCACGAAGCTATAGCCGAGTTGCCAAAGTACTAACCAGAGGAGTTCGAAATGCTGATAAAGTACTGCGGGAATGAGGAAACCACCAAGCAATGAGGATGCAGTTCCTCTGGTTCCCTGTATGGATAGAAACTGTAAGATTTCGCTTCTTAGACGATTGTCGTAAACATAATCTTTTCCAATATTGGAATTTACATTCATCGTAACTGCCTCTACTGTGCGTCTATAATCCTCTAATGATTAAACATTTTCTAATAAGTTGCATCAATCAAGCGAAGGTAAGTTGATAGCGCTTTGCCTGTTGCTTGACGAGTACGATTCTGGTTTTAGAATATCATTTTTAGCATTGGCTCAGCACTACGCAAAATGTAATAGATGATATTGAGCGCTTTGTGGGATAACTCATTTTTGTATTTCTAAATCGAGCATTAGATACTATGATCTTTGAATCGACGACCGACATTGACACCCTGGCGTAGGTTGAACAATCGTGCGTTGTGTTGGCTGGCCATAGTCGCCTAACTAACAGGTCACACTTGGCAAGCCAATTACGCCTAATTTCTGTGCTTCTCGTACCGCGCTGGTTCGATTCCTCACATTTAGCAGTTTAAAGATTGTCGCAGTATGTACCCGCACCGTTCCTTCTGAAATTCCTAAATCATACGCGATTTGTTTGTTGGATTGACCGTTAGAGAGACCATCTAATATTTCTAATTGTCGCTCTGTAAGTTTTGTTTCCGTGTCCGACAATGTGTCAGAGAGTGCTGGAAAATACGAGTCTCCGTTGAGTACCGCTGTTATCGCTAAAGTTAGTGGCTGGGTATCCAGTGATTTGGAAATATACCCTTTGGCACCCAATGTAATTAAGCGTCTCGCTATGTGATGGTCTTGAATGGCCGTTATTACGACTATAGGTGTTTCCGGAAAAAGTTTGCGGCAGTACGAAAAACTCTCTATTCCTTGCATAGAGGGTAACGTAAGATCCAAAAAAATCATTGAGATATGCTGTAGTGCCTGTCGTATTTCGGCGACCGTTTTTAGGTCACTGAATTGTTTGACCTGCCATTGCGGATCAATGCTTTCAACAAGTCCTGTAATGGCTTCGGCGTAGAGAGGGTGATCATCAATAAGTGCTGCTATTTTTGTCATTAAGCTTTCCTCAGTTGATTGAGATGCATTGATTAAACACCAATCAAGCAGTGAATAAAATGACCAAATGGTACTATCTAAATACGTGGACTTTACCGAAATACTTCCTCGAAAAGTGATGTTATGTTTGTTGATGTTCAGGCCATTGATCGATCTTGTTTCGTCTTGCTAACTCACATTAAACGAATTTATGTAAAGCGACTCACCACGATGCGGATGCCATTGGTGACTAATATATTAACTCAAGTACGCATGAGAATAACTATGTAATTTCAGCTATAACTTTCTTCTTATTGATGACGGGTCATTAATGAGGTACGT
>JAOUJM010000473.1 GCA_029883265.1 Gammaproteobacteria bacterium | reverse complement strand
ACCGGCGTCATAGCAACAATGAGGGGCTATCACCGGTTGAGTTTGAAAAAGAATATTTTAGGAAGCTGGCGAGTGACTAGAAAACTGGGGGCTTGCCAAGACGCTACATTCCCTGTGTGGCACCTGTTCAAGTGATACAGATACAATAAAGGAATTCAAAAGCGAATTTTCTAAATTCTTTAAGGAAATAAAGAGATTTATAAAACTAGATTATATGCTCCACCAGCATGGAATTTCTTTCCTAAAAAGATACCCGCCTGAGAGACTGGTAGCCAATGGTAAAAATAAGCCGGGCCTAAAAAAGGATCAAATTAGGTTGCTAATTGTCGAGGCTAAGAAAGATAAGACGAGTCAGGTTTTCTCGAAAAAGAATATTAATGTAAATTCTCCTCGTGATTGTTATGGGCATTTGGTCGCGGAGCTGGGATATAGGCTCGTTTGTTATTTAATGAACAAGGTAAATTCCTCGCCGGGAATAGCAAAGCAACATTCGAATACAGTAGCAATAGATAAATTTATTTCAAAGCTAAGGGAAGGTGATTTTTCCCAAATAAACAAGCACTACTCATCGCAGTTTTCGCTAGTTAGCTAAGTTCTTATTCGAATCAGCAATCAAACTTCAGTTTTTTCTGCAATCTCTAATGCATCATCTACTTCAATTCCGAGATATCTTACCGTGCTTTCCAGTTTTGTATGTCCCAGTAATAACGTAAACGTCCGGCAGTCTGCCCATGCTGAAGACCGTACATTTACGATTTAGAACACCGCTATTACTATAAAACTAGCTATAAGTGATCCAAAATTAGAAATAAAGTGTATAGTGAATTCTATCAGGACTAAAGGTAAGAGAAGCAGTCTTTCCAAGTAAATCAAATTGTTTAGACTTTTCTTTGTATAAAAACCCCACAGCATAAATTAACCATACACCAATAATGCTATGACTCGCTCTTTCAGGTTTAGTTAGATCCAGTTCTGGTAATACTGCCAAATGATATATAGCGAACGCCAATTGACCATTTCTATAAAATTCGCCCCTCTTTGTTTTAACAGGGCAGCAATTCACAAGTCCTAGAAGTGATACCCAACCTGTAGCCGTTGGGCTCTCAAGCGTAATTACTCCCGTTAATGCAGAAGCAAAGACTGGTAGCCATATTTCCCTTTGGTCTCCGACAAATTCTTCTTCCGATTCATTTCCGATGACGTTTCCAGAAATTGATAGTAACACTAGCAAAAGAAATATTTTCATTTCTGCCCTAATCACGTTGTTAGAGTCCACCATCATCTTTAACCCATTCTCCATGCACCCACTTTTCAAAGTCTTCATCCGTTTCACACTCCGGTAATCGCGTCAGCACATCCACCAAATGCTCATACGGGTTGATCGTTAATGTCCGATGCGTTTTTTAGTCCACTTCCCCGGCACCAACTTTTCATAATCCTCATCCGTTTCACACTCCGGCAATCGCGTCAACACATCTACCAAATACTCATACGGATTGATCTCGTAATTCTTACACGTCGCCATCAACGAATAAAATGTCGCTGCGGCATGGCCACCGCGATCCGAACCAACAAAGAGGAAGTTCTTCCTGCCCAAAGCCACGGGCCGAATATGTTGCTCAGCAGTGTTATTATCCGGTAATAAATGCCCTGCGTCCAGGTAGCGAATAAGGCCATGCCAATGATTGAGCAAGTACTGGAGTGCTTTACCGAGCTGAGATTTAGGCAGTACACTATTGACTTGGATCTCTGCCCAAGCCTTGATTTGTTTTAGGATGGGTTTTGAATGGATCTTCCGGTATTGCTTACGGTTTTTATTGCTCATGTGTTTACAATCGGTTTCGACCTTATATAACAGACTAATATAGTCAAGCATGGTTTGCGCTTTACCAGGATTTTGAGTCACCAATGACGCTTCATGAAATTTTCTTCTCGCATGGGCCCAGCATGCCACGAATTTCACGTTGTCGTTTTTATGCAGTGCTTTGTAGCCGGGAAAACCATCGGCGTGCTTATAGCCCCGGTAATCCTTGAGCTTTTCGATTGGCCATTTGGATGATCGTGTTTTGGAGTAATCATAAACCACT
>JAOUJM010000472.1 GCA_029883265.1 Gammaproteobacteria bacterium | reverse complement strand
ATTGGCACCACGATTAACCAGTTTGTGAATGACTTTTTCATGACCTTTTGCGGTGGCAGCAATTAAAGCAGTATCACCGGTTTTGGTTTGCGCATTAACTTTAGCACCACTACTAAGCAATAAATCCACCACGGCTTCATGTCCATCTTGTGCAGCCAACATGAGTGCCGTCTCACCGTCATAACGATCGAAACTGGCATTCACATCTGCGCCTTTACGCACCAACAATCGCACGAGTGTTTCGTCACCGCTGCCAGATGCTGTTAATAGGATAGGTGCACCAAAACTATTTTTTCCATTGACGTCTGCACCTTTGTTTATTAACAGTTTGGCCACTTCAATTTGACGATGAATCAAGGCAAGATAAGTCACTGGATTGCCTTCATGATTTTTAGTGTTCGGGTCAGCGCCACTATTGAGTAGTTTTTTCACTAACTCAATATTCCCCTGCTCCACTGCTTCCACCAACTTGACGCTAGCAAATGCAAACGATGACCAACTGAATAACAGCAACAGAGTGATTATCCGCAAGGGGTAACGCATATCAAATACCTTCAGAGCCGGAGTAATGTACGTCAATATGCCAAGTTTATGCCATCACACTTGGTCATAAGTGCTAACATGTGGAATGATAAACTATTTTCCCCCGACACGCACGGCTAATACATCACAAGGCGTGCCGTGTAGAATTGCATTTGCGGTAGAACCCAGCAGTGTAGCAAACCCATGACGACCATGAGTGCCTAGAACTACTAAATCATGACCTGCATCTGCCACCACACGTAGAACTTCGCCTTTCACCGAGCCGATTTCCACTTGTTTATGGCAATCATTGATGCCAAGCTCCGCTGCAATTTCCACTAAAAAATGCTGCGCACGGTCAACTAGGCTTTTCTCTACATCAACACTTAGCACCGGCAATAAATCATAGCCAGTTTCGGTAACCAAAGGCTCAACTACAGTCAATAAAGTGAGTTTGGCTGAAAATTGCTGACTTAAACTGTGGGCCTTGCTTATTACTGTTTTTGCATCAGCGCTTAAATCCACTGCGACTAAAATAGATTGATATAAAGCCATGCGCCACCGCCTTTTTCTTCGAAGCCTGGAATTTACTCTAGCATATAACGCGTGCTTTGTTTGCGCTGAAGCGCGATTTGAAGTTATAAAATGAGGTTTCTGCCGGGAAAAACCAATCACGAGCAGAATACTGGATCTTAAGCTTTAACCAAGCGGTGAATAATTTCAGTAACCGGCAAAACGCAATCAATTTCTGCCACGCTTTTTCCCGCTTGCCAAAAGTGATCCTTTTGGCTTAGACCACTGGAGGCTTGTTGCAAACGTTTATAGGAACGTAATACTCGAATGACCCGCAACCAATGCTTCAATCGATTAAATTGACTTAATTGTTTTTCCAGCCAACCGGTTTTTACCCCCATGCGCTTGACGGTGTCAGTGTTAATCATTGAAACCGGCACACCTGTCACTTTTTCGCTTAGTACTATGTCTTGCTCGCTCGCTTCAATGATGGCTTGTTTATAATCATCAGAAGCACTGCATTCCTTGCTAGCAATAAAACGAGTACCCATTTGCACACCCGCATATCCCAAGTCCATAACCTCGGCATAGGACGAAGCACTAGCAATGCCACCGGCGCAAATTACCGGTACCTCAAATTGTTTTAAATCCTGAATTAAAGCCGTCGCTGTTAATTGCCCGGCATGACCACCCGCTCGATTATTGACGGCAATCAAACCATCCACACCGGCTTGTAAGGCTTTTTCCGCCCACTTGGCCTCTGTCACATCGTGATACACAATGCCCTGCTGTGCCTGCACTTGATCCACTACCCAATTGGGTTTACCCAATGAAGTAATAAAAAAACGCACGCCTTCTTCCAGCGCAATATCAATCCACTCAGCCATGCGTTGATGGTAACGTTTATTATTGCCTTCGATTAAGGCATTCATGCCTATGGGTTTGTCGGTGAGGCTACGAATATATTTCAAACCTTGGCGAAAATCATAACCAAAAACATAAGTCAGACTTACTGGCTGCACCACACCCATAGCGCCGGCTTGAGACACGGCAGCC
>JAOUJM010000200.1 GCA_029883265.1 Gammaproteobacteria bacterium | reverse complement strand
ACTATACCAATGGATCGCAGGCAATCTTTCAACATTGTATTATCAAACCTATCAAATGGCATATGACTTGGCGAAAAAAGCAGAAAAAGCATTTCAGTTTGAACGAGGTTTACCTGAAAGTGAAGTTAATTTCATTAATGGTATCTACTGGGATAGTCAGAAAAAAGGTTTGTTAGCCGGTGAGCGTCTTGGTTTGAGTTTGGATCAAATGGAAAAAAGTTATTACGATAACGATGCTCGACGCTTTGAAATTACCAAAACAATTTCGCTTTTGCAATTAGATCCGTTGGCTTTCCTCACGTTAAAGAACAAGGGGCAATGTGATTTTCACTTCAGCGAAGAACTGTTTGCCTATGATTTTCCCAGTCATTATTGTCGCCAAATTAAAACAATTGCTTTGAAGATTGATGCAGGCGATGGCGTAAGCGTTAACGCAACATTAACTCAGCTTCGAAATAAGATTGTTATGAAGCCTGATGCCAAAGCAGTGAAGTATTTAATTAATCCAAAAGATGAGCAACCGACGAGCATACGTAATGACTGGCGTGCGAGTCAGCAGATCGCAGTATCTAAGATTGATGACTATACACAAAACAATAATGGCATGTTTGAAGCGAATATGAATGATGAGCGTTACTTGGCTTTTGAAGGCACAGGTGCGGTATCGTCATGGCGTCTGCAACTCGGTGGTAAACGCGGCTCGTATAACATCAATGAACTGACTGATGTATCGATTGAGTTGAAATACACTGCATTGCAGGGCGGAAGTGCATTTGGTGATGCAGTTAAAGGTTTGTTGAAGCCGTACTCCACCAGTATTTATTTTGATGTGGCCGAAACGTTTGCCGATGCGTATGAGGAATTCGTCAATGGAAATGCTGATGAGTTGGTCATTAATCTTTATCGTGAAATGTTTCCTAACTTGTCTGGTAACAAGATCACCGGTATTTACCCTCGCTTTGTCACTGACGATGGCGCTGGCTTGACCATGGTTATGAATAATGATAGCGCCTTGACTTTGCGTTCGGATAAATTGCTTTTGACTGATTCACTGAGTCTAAGTAGTCAAGGTGAAACTTGGCGCTTAAAGCCTAAAGGTGATGCAGCAAGTTTGCTAGGGATTGGCTTGGTGTTGATGTATAAAGCGAATGCTTCATAGATGTTGAATTCAAATCGTTTGCAGACAAACCATTATACTGTGTCTATGAGAATAGGGAGTAGATTCTAATGCCAAGGAATCCATTGGGAAAGCGCAATAAAAACAAAAGAAAAAGTTCCGAAAGATCACCATTGTTAAGTGACTCTAGTCAAGATAGCAGTGATGACAGTTCAGATTTATTATCGCGTAGTGATTCAGAGCAAGACGTTTTTGCAGCGAGTCGTGCTCGCTCATCTCGTTCACAAAATGTGCTAAGTAAAGAAGATCAAAATCGCCAGGATTTAGGTTTACCAACATCGGTCGAGGAAAGGGCAATTGAGCAAGCGGCAAGCCAACGGATTATTCAAATAGAACGTGAGTTGCAGCAGCAATTTCAATCGTCAGGCGAGTTGCTTGAAATAACTGAAGAACAATGGCGTCGCCGAGAACAGTTGCATGATGAACTTGAAGATAATCAATATTTAGTTAAATTGGCCGAAGATCGGCGTCGTCTTGCCGATGTCGATGAAGCATTGCGCACGCGACGATTTTCTGAATCCGATTTAGCATTGATAACGGCGATGCGAGAACAGTATGTCAACCTTATGGTTGTATCTGCTGAATTGCACCAGATTGTACTCAATCGCCGTTTGCTTAGAGACCGGGCGGATGAAGCACAAGGACCCGAGAAAACCGAGTACGAGGAAGTTATCGATGAATTTGGTCAAATTGCATTAAAACCAAAAAATTTGGGTAGAGTCGTGTTGCAAGAACCGGATTTTAAGATAGGGCTAACCGATTTGCGAACAAGAATAGGAGCAAGAGTAATGTCTCCTGATGCCAGGGGTCGCCTTGAATCACGAATGTCACGTGGATTATTGCCTGCTAGTGAGATCCATGAAATTCAATCGTTAAGTGGTGATTCAGAAAAACGAACCGTGGTTAGTACGAATATCGTTCGCCCAGGAGGGAATCAACATGAAAAAGCTATCATGCTTGGTAGTTACGCGGCTGGTGGGGCAATCCCAATTGCGATTGAACAATTTGGTGATAAAGGCGTTGATATTCCAACGCTTTCGCAGCGTGCATTAAATTCTGCTATTTTTGTCATCGATCCCAAAAGACTGAATATCGCCGCACGAGAAAAAATGGAAATCGTGCAAGGAGAGAGAGAGCTAACCTTAGCCGGTATCGCTCCTGGTGCAATAGTGGCGGTAATTATCCCAGGACACAATGAGACTGACGATGTTATTCGTGATAAACCACTTATAAAAGTAGACGTCATCGAAGGCGAAGTCGACTTTTCTTTTAATGCCAAAAGTCAACGAAGAAAAGTTCGCATAGCACATCCCGATTATGTCATTGGTATTGAAAGTGTGCTGCGAGCAAATCCTGACAAGACACTATTGTTCCATACAACCCGGCTTGGCAATCCCAATCCGATTCCGGCACCAGTCGAGGATGATGAACGTGGTTTGCGTGAAGAAACAGAGTTGCTTGATTTTACCTAAAAAAACACAATTGGGAGCTTGGATATTTTTATAAGTCATGGATCGCAGATAAATATATAACAGGGAACACTCAGCATGCCGAAAGATAAAACTAAACGCCGTAATAAAACCCGAGATAAAACCAAAAGTAGTATCTCTACTACACAAACCGCTAGCGCACAACTTGCGACTGATCAAAGCGGCCTACGGGGTGATACAGTCACGGATAGCAATGTGATTGTTAACTCAATACTTGCAAACAGTAATACAAGGTCTCAAGGGTATTTATTCGATAGCAACGATAGCACACCAGCGATTGGTAAAACAAAACGTCGCCCATCGTTGTTACGCGAAGTGAAAAAACAAAACCTTGCACAAATAGAAAAGCAAGTGGCGCAACCGCAGGTTGATTTGTTGAAAATTAAGAATCCTGATGTACGTAAAGAAGCGGAAAAAATTAATGCGCGAATAGCAAAATTCGAAGCTGGTTTGCATGTGGCACAAAGCGAAGGCATTATCGTATTCAGAGGCATGAATGTCGCGGCGGACTTACAACATCTTTTTGAATTGGCAGACGCCAATGACGACCCTGATTTATTAAAACAGTTTTCCGCTGCAACTTCGTTCAGTGGTAAATTATCTATTTTTCAGCCAACATCAAAATCGGGACGCGCACAAGTTCGTCTAAGCCAATTGTTCAATGCACTGCAAGGCGACCGAAATGATTACAAGACTGTATCGGACAATATTCAAAATCTGGCCACCGAGCAAAAAGTGTTGCGAAAAATGGCACGCGATGCCAATTTATTGCAAGGTTTGGATAAGGCGCAGTATTTGGATGAACATCGTTTGTTGCGTTTGGTTCTGGATAAGGATAATGCACAAGTCGCGACACCAATAAATGAAACCACGCGTGAATGGCATCTAGCGCAAGCAAGTCTAATGAAAGCCTATCGGGAAGCAGAGGGCACTAATCCGGATTTGCAAAAGCGTCTTGCATTAACCTTATTACAAAGTTTCGCCAAAGCCGCACCCTACGGCGATCAAAAGTCCGACGAGCTCGGTGCTCAAGTAACACCATTATTTAATACCGGTGGTTTTTATCATCGCAGTGCAACTAAAAACCCGATGCTTGAAAAAGTAACCACGAAGTTCTCAAGCGATATGGGATTAAGCATGGGTTCGGTACAGTTGCTTGATAATGCAAACTATCGTGAAGTACTAGCACGCGAATTTGTAATGTCAGGCGTTAATTCTAAAGTAGACAGCTTGGACAATTATAAGAAAGCTGTTGATGATTTGTTGGTTCAAGTGAAAAATGGCGTAATTCCTGAAAATGACATTGTTCTTGATATCTCCGGACTTTATGCTCAACGTCAGATCAGTGCAAAAGAAGTTTTAGAGTTGAGAGATGAGTTAGAGCAAGTGTTTCTAACCAAAGCCGAGGCATTTCTTCAAGCGAATAGTGAGGTTGATAAAAATACGCTTACGAAAATGATGCAGAAATTACAAATTGCAGCTACAACTAAATACAAACAAACCGATGTATTGCTAACCCCATCATTTCTTTTCCAAGAGCCAAAAGTAGATCATTCAGATGTGGCGAAGGAATTACTGAGTATTACCAAGTCTTTGAAGCCTGCTTCACATGCAGAATTTTTCGACACAATTGCGCATAGTTTGATACATAGCGGTTATCGTCCTGATCCCATTCAACTGCGTCGAGCTTGGCTGGAAGTCGAGACACCTGCTAAGATTTTACAGCAAAGTGGCATTCAAATGTCAGAGCTGGCGACATCTGATAAAGCAACGCCGAAAGTGTTTTCAAATATTGGCGATCTAGCTAAACACAATACGTTTAAGAATTTTTCAGCACTGGCAAATCAACAAGGTAATCCCCCCTATGTCACTGTCTTAAGCAAAGCAACAGCGACTTTATTACAGGGAATGTCAGACAATAAGGACTTAGACAGAGCCATGAAGGATCAAGGCCTGGATGATATTCTGCAAACAGGCTATTTTCGCATACTCAATGCAATGGCAACTGCAGTAGACAAGCAAGATAATTTTGTTGAGTTTATGAACCAGCTAGAAGTGATGCATCAAGAGATTGCGACTATTATTAGCTTGGCTGAGCCTCACAATAAAGACGCATTCGAGAAGAGTGTTCAAGATATGCTTTCTGATCCCAAAGGTCCTAATAATAGACCGGTGATACCCAAAGGCTTGGATAAACCGAGCGTGCAAATGAAAGCGTCATCAATGCATACCTTATCAAGTATTCTATCCAGTGTTGAAAACTTGAAGGATTCCAATGAGCTTAATGTTTGCATTCTAAAAGACCACTATTATGAGTCAGCGGGCGCGGTGACCGCTGCGCAAACCTATAGTGTGTCAAGCTTAGATGGTGATTCACTGCGTACCACGGATTCAAGTGTACGTGCTTTAGATCCAAACAGTATTGCTGGCAAAAAACCGCTCGACGTTTATGTTTGTGATTTTCACCATAATATTTCCATGGATCGCAATCATTATCAAATGGAAAATCTACAACATCAAGTGGATGAACTTTATCGAAACAAGCTTGTTGCCGATAAGTTTACAGTTGCTATCGACTCAACCATCGATTTTGTCAATTCAAAAGATATTCAAGCGTTTCTTGAACATAATAAAGCACGAATTCAAGCGGGCGAGCTTAATGTTGTTCTATTTCGTAGTGCACAGAAATTCGATATGTTGGGCATGGATAACTATTACGGTGGTTTTGCCGTTAACGTTAACGATCATGCCAGTTTTGCAGGTTTTAATAAACGCATGGCCTTAGCCGATGATCAATCCACGGGACCTAGTCGCCAAGGATTATCTAATATTGTTGCTCATGCAGGCAAAGAAACCGATGCCTACCGAAGTGCTTTAATACAAAGCACTAAACGTTTTTACGACGGATTGCCACCACAAATGATTTGGAGCAATGATTCCACATCGGCCATGCAAATTGCAAAAAACAGTGATCCCAATTCCGTTTTTCTCGATATTAAATTTCCTAACAACGAGAATGCGTCTGAAGCATTTAGAAGTCGTTTGAAAGCGTTTGCGGAAGAGAAGGGCTTACCACTTACCAGTCGCGCAAGTTTTGGTTTTGCGACGACCAATGTCAATATCATTCACGGAGAAAAAACCAGGCTCACGCCGGGTTTGGAGGGTGATGCCGTGCAGGATCGTTATATTGCTTTTTTCAAGGCCGCCCATGAGACCGCAAACCAAGCCGCAGCCGAAGCAAGCCGTCAGGGTTTGCAAGACGATGCATACAAAAAATTCATCGCTGACAAGATTCAACAAATGAAATCACCTGATTAGGCAAAAAAAAACACTAGAAGCATTTTAGGAGAGAAGATAATGGGTAGACGTAAAAAAAATCAAAAGTCAGCTTCAAGTGCTACCAATCAGGCAAGCAGTAGCGGCGAGAAAAATCAAGATCCCACTAATTCACAGAGTGTAAACACTGACGACAGTCAATCAAATAATCTTGGGTCTGATGTAAGCCAGTCAGCAGTTGCGACGGGCGTACAAAGTGATAATAGCAAAACTTCAAATTCACCAGATGATGCGACATCGATTAGCATACAACAAACAGATGGGCTGGCGAATTTGTTAAACGAGCCACATAAAATAACGATGGCGGATCTGACAAAAAACATTGCTGCTATTAAAAACCTAATTGATGAGTTTATAGGTGGGAATGATGAACTAAAAAAAGATATATCAGATTTGGTTGAACTCTATCAAAGGAAAGCTAAAAAAAATAGTGAACAATGGAAAAACAAAAAACTAAAAGAAGCGCGAGAGTTAGCGGCAACGGTCAAGAAGCTATATGAGGAAGAACGTCAGAAACGAGAGGCAGATATAGACGATGCGCTAATTGCAGGACTTTCCCATGATGAGTTAACAATTGCACTTGAGCAACTACTTCGGGTAGATGAATCTATTTCTATTGATGTGTCGCAACTAAAGAAACAATATGAGGATGCACTTAGCGCAGTAGAGTCAGTTGTAGCGCAGGGATCAAAAGATGACTTTAGGCTTAGATTGAAAGCACTTGAAAATGTTCAAGCGAAGATTGAAAACGAAGTGAAGACTATTGGTTCACAAACTCAACAGATTGTAGAGGGACGAAAACGATCAGTGGAGGCTATCGATTCAGAGATTGCTTCCTTAGCAATATTACCTAGTCACGACTTGGAATTGGCAGCTAAGGCCGATCGACTGATTGGAGACAGAATTAAGGATTATGATACCAAGAAAATGTCGTTAGAAATGGAAATTACAAATATAGAATCACAGCTTGATGGCTTGTCTATAAATGACTATCAACAATTAGTGCGTGATTTCGAAACACGAAAAGATAGTCTTGTAGTCCTAGCGACAGAAATAAACTCTGAACTCAACTATAGAGGCGCATTCCAGGCAATCAAACCAACCCTTCAATTGATTCATAGTGACCCACTAAAACATTATGCAAAAGATAAGGTGCAAGAAGTAGATCAATTAAGCAAAACGTCAGGTTCGTATAAGGATTTTATAAATAGCATAAACGCCACCTCTGCGGAGAAACAAGAATCGCTCATTGAACAAATTACAACACTTATTAAAGATAAAACAGATACAGATAAAGAAGTGCAAAAGCTGTTGCAACAACAAGCGGATACAATCAAAGCAAAAAAAGCCAAGGTTCAAGCAATTGCTCCTAAAGTGAATAATTTGTCAATTAGCGAAATTCAAAAAATCAATAAGGATAAAGCACCGGATGAATTTCAGCACCGAGGCATTGTTTACAAACGAATTCCACAGGATGATGGTCATAGTAGCGTTCTTTACGGTCATTTTTCGGCAGACGATCCGGTATTTAATCGAGTGTCTGACAAGCAGAAAGCACTTTTCAGTGATATTTTATATCAACGTGGCTATGACAAAGGCAAGGCGGTGTCGGGGGTAAAAAAAGAAAGAATTTCATCTGCTCAATTGGGAGCCAGTGGCGATACCAGTCGCGGTGATACTGAGGTTTCAGTAATAAAGATCAATTGGAATGAAGCAAATGCATCAACTTCAGATATTGATGGACAAGTGAGTAACACATTAAGTGCTTTTGCGATTCCACGACAATACGGTAATACTGTGCTCATGAACTTTGATAATCTTTATGAAAGGCACAACGATGATTCGAAAGCAAGCTTAGGCGCCCTAACCGCACAAACCAAATATCAAAAAACAGAAAAAAACAAACCGCCGAAGAAACCCAATAAATACAGATCTCCCATTGGCCATCAACAAAAACAAAAAGAAGAAGAATTACAAACCGTCACCCAATAGCAAGATTTAAAAACAAGTATTGCTTATAGAAAAACAGACCATCAGTGAAACAAACGCCTGGCAGAAACAAGATTTCAATTGTAGGTAATCAGTTTAGTAGACAATAAAAAAGCCACTAACTGGTTGTAATTAGTGGCTTTTTGCAATATATAGGTCTTGTTAGGTGCGGGGGAAGTGGGTTTGGTGGGGTAGGGTATTGATTGTTTTGTGAAAAGCAGGGTTCAGTTTTTGGCAGTACTACTGGTGGTACTGCTAAAATATTAAGCAGTGAATAAATAGTAAAAAGAAAATTCATTTTAAAACTGTATGATTTTGTTCTAAGTGTGCAAATAGCGTGAATTGTAGAGCGGACATTAGCTCTTTGATAAATATTTTTAAGAGATTCCATTCATCTTGACTAATATTTTTAAACTCGTCACCGTGCGC
>JAOUJM010000471.1 GCA_029883265.1 Gammaproteobacteria bacterium | reverse complement strand
TAGCAACAATGAGGGGCTATCACCGGTTGAGTTTGAAAAAGAATATTTTAGGAAGCTGGCGAGTGACTAGAAAACTGGGGGCTTGCCACACCATAAACAAGCATTAACATATCAATAGGATCTGCGTTTAAGCAAAGTGACTTACCGGTTTCATTTTCATACCATCTTTCTAATTCCGGCATATCCGAATTGAACCCGTTGAAGGTCACAATCGTTTCTGCACTTTCAAGCAACTCGACACCTTTCATGAAATCCTGGTACCAAAATCCTACATACTCTTGAGTATCCGGCAAAAAGAAAGACATATAACTCGTGTTATGATCAAATATGAGGGTGTTATTCATTGCTATTGCCTCTCGTACGCGACTATCAGTGAAATTGAGTGCAAATATGGGGACTGTCCCCGTTTTCTTTGATAAACTTCCGCTAGTAATAGGGGACAGCCATTAAACACAATCGATTAAAAGAATAAGAAATTATGGGTGTCCCACTAACACTAATATTAGTGATAATTGTTCTCCGACCCGGATTTTCTTTGAAAAGGACGCAGCCCTCCACTACCGCTAGATCAACCGAAATTGTTCTACATCATCTCCAACTTCTTCCGTTACGTACGGTTCGTTATTCTCATTTCGAATTTCCCGAAACTCAGTGTAGATATTCTTGTGGCTAGACTTGTTTACCGGCTTGATACCCATTCCATTCATAGTTGTAACCAAATCGTCTATACAACCACCAGGGTCGAGGGCATAGCTTGATCCCCAGCAACGCCAAAAAGTCCAGCCAACGCGTTCCATTGTTCTTTGACGAGAAAAATCTTCCAACCACTTTTCTGGCGGATGATATTTATCCCCATCTAACTCTATTGCCAACCTCTTATCATTCTCGCCTTCAACAACCATATCGATACGATATGGCCCGACAGGTACTTGTGGAGTTACAAAGTATCCCATATGTGCAAGTCTCTTAAAAACATCCCTTTCGAAGTCCGAGTCGCACAAAGCTAAAGGGTCGTCATCCGTTTGAGTATTTGGCATGGGATTCTTAAAGTGCTGAATCACCTTGAGACGCAAGTCAGAATCGTTTTTCAAATCTTCCTCGCTAACACTACGAAATAGATACATACGATCCCTTGCTCGGGACATTGCGACATTGAAACGCTGTGCATACTCGCGCTTCGTCATAACTGCACCTTGCCGAGAACCAACCACCATTGAGAGAAAAATAATATCTTTCTCTTTCCCTTGGAAAGTTGCAGAATCGCCGCAAGCAATTTGATGCCTTTGATATGCCTCCTCGCCAATTAGCGTAATAAGCAAATCTTGAATTGCCTTCGCCTGTTGCATACCAATCATTGAGATGACGCCTATGGTACGCTCCCTAAATTCCGGGTCTTCCACTAGATTTGCAATCTCGTTTACAATTGCATCGACCTCCTCCCAATTGACCTTCTTCTTTTCGTCTCGCCTGCCATCAGGAACGTATACATCAATTAATGGTGGATCTAGCCGTTTTGAACTTTCTGGCATACGCAAAGGTATTAGAGGTTCATCATAGAACTGCATACTGAAGCGAATGATAGGCTCGACACACCTAAAGTGCTCTGTCAGCATAATGCGCTGACTTGGGAATGTAGAACTTGCCAGATCGTAAACGGAGACACCGGGCAACATTAACTCTGCGAATGGTTGATCCTTCAGAAAATTATGTTTTAGCTGAAGAATTATTTCCTCTGCTGTAAAGGCTGCTGTTGGACTCACTTGTCTATCATCACCAACGACTAGGAGTTTTTTCGCTCTCATAATCGCTGGCAATGCCGAAATATCTGACTGCGATGCCTCATCGATGATCACCAAATCAAAACTTCCGAATTCAGACGGGAGGCTTTCACTAATACGCCAGGTAGGCATAATCCAGCAAGGAACACCATCATAACATTGCTCCATCGCCTTAAAGGCTTCCCGCCTATGACGTGGAGCACGTTTACCTGTACCTTTACCTATACGAGATATTGCACCAATAAAACTCATCAGTGCACCTTGTACACGCTCAGACATGTTTTGATGTAAACCTATATAGGTCTTCGTCTTCACTAGATTCGAAAAAG